>NZ_JARGEJ010000188.1:0-510 GCF_029211245.1 Robertmurraya sp. DFI.2.37
GAGTTTTTCATCAAGATGTCGAACGATGCCTTCATCTTCCGCAACGAGGTGTCCGACTTAGCCGCCGTAGCCTTCGATTCGCGCCAGGCGACAGTAGTACGACTGAAGCAGTTGTTCAACGAAAGCGGCTCGACCTATACGGCCATCAACCGCTATCTGGAGGAAAGGAGGAAAAAGTATGGATGACGCCACCCAAGGGCTGACCGCCCTTCTAGGCTGGTCAACCGACTTCAACGGCAGCGCATACAATCTTGCCGGAAGCATTGCCGCCGCACTTTTGGGCGTTGCGCTCATTTTCGTGGTATGGGCACTCGCCACGAAAAAGGAAAATGCCAAGAGCTATCTGACAGCCTGGCTGGTATGTGTCATATTCACCCTATTATTCATCACCAACAAATAACCGTCATGAAAAGAATCATTCTCATACTCGGACTTGCCGCCTCGATAGGGCTGATGGGAACCGGCAGTGTTCATGCCCAGTTCGTCGTGCATGATCCCGGCCACACCCTG
>NZ_JARGEJ010000189.1:0-509 GCF_029211245.1 Robertmurraya sp. DFI.2.37
CGCAAGTCATGGATGTATGCCCCCTCGGCATGAGTAATTTCGCCCAACACCCCCTGCTGCACCATGTTCAATGTAGTCAGGGCAAATGCATCGTAACAACAGTTCTCCAGCATCATGCAGTGACGGCGGGTTTCTTCGGCTGTATCCACCAAACGCCAGCAATCGGCCACACTCATGGCGGCAGGAACCTCCAACGCCACGTGACGCCCCTGCTGCAAGGCATAAACGGCAATATCAGTATGAGTCAGCCAGTCCGTACAAATATAAATGAGGTCTATCTCCTTGCATTCGCACATCTTGCGCCACATCCCTTCTTCCGAATAGTTCTCGGCTTCGGGACGGCCGAACTCCCGTAAGATATGCTCTGCACGCTCTATATTCTCTTTCCGCAAATCACAAAGCGCTTTCACCTCAATGCCTTCCAGGTGCATATATCTCTCAAGTGCAAGAATGCCCCTGTTTCCTAATCCGACAAAACCGATCCGAACTACGGGGATGGCAGGGCAGGT
>NZ_JARGEJ010000019.1:0-76701 GCF_029211245.1 Robertmurraya sp. DFI.2.37
GCGTAATTCCGTGTTTTGTGTCATTAAATCCAAAGGAATAGTGGTATTTCAGATTGATTCATCAAGAATTGCTGCATTTGATATGGTTTTAGGTACTCAACTGTGGGACCAGCGCATCGGTACAGATGCCCCTCAGCCAACCTCAATCATATCTATTGGATACGACAGCCGAAGAAATAAAATCCACGTTAGATACAGAACTACGACATACACAATTAATCCGGACGGTAGCGACTTAACTGAACTACCTTCAACCGAAAGAAACAAACATGGTCTATATTTTGAAAAAGAGGATTTATGGTTTAATAATATTAGCACTAGCCAAATGGCTAAAGTCAATGGGGAGACGGGTGATATTATAGCGACTACGGCACTTTCGAGTGCAAATTTATTGCCGATAAGAGTAATTAAAGATAAGTATCTTTGTTTTTTAGTTCAATACACGTCTCTATCAAATTATATCGCTTTATACGATACCAATTTAAATCGTATAATACACGAATCAACAGGATCGTATAACGATTTTGTTTACGCTAATATCACAGATGATTTAACTAAAATGGTAAGGGTGTCCCAAACGATTACACTACCAACGGGACAAACTGAACATCGAGGCACTTTAACTATTTATGTAAGGTCTGTTGATATAGAAAACGGAACTACATCACCGTTATACAACCGATCCCCTGCTTTTACTTATGGTACAAGCGCCGGTGGATCTGTTTATGCTGGGTGCGCATTATTGGATGATTATCGACTTGCGTATTTTCAATCGTCTAACAGTAGTAGAATCGTAGCGTATATTGAGATTGTTGATTTAAATGACCTATCAAACATACTTTATTCTTCCAGGAATAACGACGACCCATTGTATAACGTTTATTTTGTGTATCCAACATCGCAATAAGAAAGGTTGTGAAAAATGTGGGGCGAATATTTATAAAGGTCAATGATTTGGGTGAGGTCTACTTTGTTGATTACTTTCCGTTTGCAGGAGGAAAAACAGAACACGAACTGTTGCTAGAAGGGTTTTTAATTGACCAAATGCCGCAGCCCGAAGAAGGGAGAGAGTTTATAAGGATGTGGGATGGGTCGAAAATATATTACAAATACCTCGATACTCGACCAACCGTTGATGAAAAAATAGAAGCGGTAAGGAAAGATTTAGACAGCGCAATAATTGAGTTAACTTTATTAATGGTGTTACAACAGGAAGGTGACAAATAGTGTTTAGCGATAAGTCAATCACAGTACAGGCATGGATAAGACAAATCAAACAAGGGGCGGTGACATTTAATGATGTTCCGGCTCTTTTTAATTTGCGCGATGTTGTGGGTAGTATTTTGGATATTAATAAGGAGGTTGAATAGGATGTTTAACGAAAACAGTATCATTGTAAAAACGTGGTTTACGGCGGTAATGAGCGGAGTTTATAAGTACAGAGACGTACCAAACCTTTCAAACTTACGAGAAGAAGTAGCGAAAAAACTCATCGAAATGGGATACGATATTGAAAATGAGGATTAATTTATTGGAGGTGTGTATATGGGTATAGGGGGCGTAATACTTTCATTATTGATTTTATTGATAGTATATACTCTCGTAGGGATTGTAGTATACCGAAGAACACGAAATCCCATCCTTGTTTTTTCCTCAATTTGGTTTTGTTTTGCTTTATTTATTATATCGTACTATTTTGTGTTTAATACATTATTGAATCAATGACAACTAATCGGAGGTGCATCGATGGATGCGGAAACTACTAAATATTTTCTAACGCAGGGGCCATTCGCGATATTGTTCGTATGGCTCCTTATTTACGTCATGAAAACGAACAAGGAGCGCGAGGGACGTCTACACGACTTACTCGACAAATTCAGCGAAAAGTACGACGTCGTTATCGACGAACTACGCGAAATTAAAAATCGCATGGGAGGCGGTCAATAATGGTCAAGGTTTTTATCGACGCAGGACACGGCGGTTCCGACCCCGGCGCAGTCGGCAACGGACTCCGCGAAAAGGATTTAACGCTAACCATCGCCAAGCGCATCGAAGCGCTGTTGCTCGCAAATTACAGCGGGGTAACTGTACGGCTCAGTCGCACGGGCGACCAGTCGTTAACGCTCAAGCAGCGCACGGACGCAGCCAACGCTTGGGGCGCCGACTTTTTCCTATCCGTTCATATCAACGCAGGCGGCGGCACGGGCTACGAGGATTTCGTACACACGTCGGCAAGCGCACGCTCGGTAGCGATTCAAGACGCGCTACACAGCGAAATTATGGCGAGTATTCCTGGCGTAAAAGACCGTGGCAAGAAAGAGGCAAACTACGCCGTGCTGCGCGAATCAAAAATGCCGGCGGTGCTAACGGAATGCTTATTTATCGACAACGCAAGCGACGCCGCAAAACTAAAACAGGCGTCATTTATCGAACAACTGGCGCAAGGACACGTCGCAGGCATTGCGAAAGCTTTCAAGTTAGCGCAAAAGCAGGCGGCAAATAGCGCCACTAAACCGAAGGAGGCGGACAATTTGTATAAACCATCCGTAAAGGCATTAACAAACGCAACATCCGTCGTGCTTAACCGTTTATCAAACGCTGACGTACACGGCGACAAAGCGCTCGACCCGTCATGGCGGGCGAAGTTACTTGCGGGCGAGTTGACGGATAGCGACGCAATCGGGTTGATTTATCGGGCGCTCGAACAAGGTTTGATTCAAGGCGAAAAGGGGGCGAAGTAGAATGTCGAAGAAAAACGAAGTTAAGCCGATTACAGCGGGAACAGTGTCGCGCTTTGTGTTGCTCGCATTGGCGCTCGTTAATAGCGGGCTGGAAATGGCGGGGTATAGCGTGATACCGGTCAACGAGGAAGGCGTTAGCACGTTTATTTCGCTGGCGTTTCTCGGCGGTGCGTCGTTGTGGGCGTACTGGAAAGATAATGATGTAACGGAGAAGGCGCGCAGCAAAGGCGAATAATTTAATAAAAGCCCTTACTCTTCGCGGAGTAGGGGCTCTTTTTCTTTATTTTAAATTGAAAGTTTGTTCTCCTAATTTTTCTCCCATAACACCTTGAGACGCAACTAATGTTACCGGAGTTTCGAGGTCGTCTAGTTCATAAGCTATCGCATTCTTAACAGTGCCGTCTTTCTTAATAGTTTGCATCTGACTATCAAGAAATTGTTCGTCTGGAAGCGACCCCACATCAAGGGTGTTTACTGCATTAGGGTCGTTGTCTTGAATCGCTTCAAATACAGCAATCCAAGCAGTTCCGGGGTTAATATCTTTACCACTTAAATTGGTAGTATCGTACCAAATTGCAAAAACAGGTTTTTCTCCATATTCATTTCCTGTTTCGCCCGGTTGTATAACTTTAGTATCAGTTATTTTAATTTTTAAATCTATTAATTTAACTTCGTTATCTTTAAAATAAACTTCCTCATCTTCGTTACCCTCATCGGTATTTACTTCCGTCTCATTAGCAGTATTTTCTTCTTGCTTAACCTCGTTATCATCTTGTTTTGCCGCCTCATTTTCTCCGCATGCTGCTAGAAATCCAACTAACAAAATAATAAAAACGCTTACGAAAACTTTTTTCATAGTATTTCCCCCTTTACTTAAATTATAACAATACTAATTTAGCATTATTTACTAAAAACATCAACAAAACATTATTCAAAGGAATAATTATATTTTTGGCGAATTTAGTATCGAGGTGATAGTTTTATGTCAATTAAAAATAATCTTAAAAACATACGCCACGACCATCGTATGAATCAGAAAGAATTTGCCGAATTTCTTAATTTGAGTGTGTATTCATATAACCGATATGAAAAAGGAGTGCGACAGCCCTCGTTGGAAGTGGCGTTGCAAATTTCGGAAAAGACACGTCGTCCGGTTAATGATATATTCTATCTATCGTGTGAATGATCCTTGTTTGACTTTAGGTAATGGCGATTTTTATCGGACGTGGTTTCAATGACTCTACAAATTCCGTAAAGCTTTGCGCTTGAAACACGCGAAACGGCGCGGTTTTTAATTCGTAGATATGCTCCGATAGTATGAGCAAATGCGGAAACGGCTTCGGCAGTAAGTCGCTGCGGCACAAGTCGATGTACCGGTCGATTTTTTCACGCATTTGCTTTTCCGTATAAATCGTGCGTTGCACCTCGATAAAAAAGTCGGTCTTGCGAAACCTCGCGAATACGTCCGGCTCGGCAACACCTTTGCGCCCGAATTTCGGCTCAACACGAAACGACTCAAGAGCGCCAAGCTTGCGCATTTCTTTGTAAACGTCGAGTATCGACAGCCAATGGTGAATCTTTGCGCTATTACGTTTGATGCGTAAGTCTGCGCCATAATATACGTAAGGTTGCACGTGCGTAGAGCGCTGTATATGTCCGTCGCGTAGCAGGCGCAACAGCACCGAATTTGTGGCGTTTATTGGACGTTTAAGGTTGGCGAAGTGCAATTCGGCTATGCTGTCGCGGTCCATTACGCGAAACCGGTTTAAATCGGCAATTATCGCTTTATCGCGTTTAGTCAACAACGTAATCCCTCCCGTCTAGTCGTTAAAAACGTCCTTTTCTGTTAGTGGCGCGACTTTCTTGACCTTTCCTTTCGCAATCACAAACGGATTTAGCAATTCGCGCGCTTGCTCCATCGTTAAATAAGGAGCTTGGATTTCGTACAATTTATCGCTATTCATAATAAACCGTCCTTGCGTTTCTATTTCGTTTGCGCCCGGCGTATTAACGATTCGTGATTCAGTTATGTCGCGTAATTTAAAGCCCATGCTAACGGTAAGGTTTGCGCGAATAGTCGTGTCGAGAACTTTTGCGTTAGGGCGTTGCATCGAAAGGATGGCGAACACTCCGAGCGTGCGACCAATCGCGACCACTTCCGTTAATATGTCCATAATATCGGCGTCCTTCCGCAGCATGACGAATTCATCGATGGCAACTACGAGGTACGGTACGCGATGTTCCGCCGGCAACTCGTCAATATGACTGACGCCAAACACTTCCGTTAAGTCGCTTCGTCGGTCGAGTTCGGTTTTGATTTCGCAGAGCATTTCGCGAATGTCATGCGGACTACTTAACACGCACTGAACGTGTTCAACGTTACGGAACAAGTGAAACTCCGACTTTTTGCAATCGCCGAGATACAGCCGCAAGTCGCTCGGCTTTTTCGTGAGGATAAGCGTCGTAAGAATCGACCGTAACTGCGTTGACTTGCCTGAACCTGTTTCGCCGGCAATCAAAATATGCGGCTGTGTCGTAAGGTCGAACGATACGTATTGCCCCGTGCGGTCTTTGCCGCAAATGATGCCGAGTTTATGGTCGGCGACGACCGGTAGTACAGCGTCGATTTTATACGCTAATTTTACGGGTATTGTCGTAGTAAAAACGGTTAACCTAAATCGCTTGATGTCTCCTTCCAGTTCGATTGATTTGCCGAAATATTGCCGGAATATATAGGCGTTTTTCGTGATTAATTTCGGGTCTAGTCCGTTGGGTAGCGTAAAGATAATCGAAGTAAATTGCGGGAATAATTTGACGGAGTGTATTTTCGGAAAGAAAGGACGTTCGGCATCGCCGAGAAAAAGACCCGCCGATTTAAATACGTTGATGAGTCGTTTGCGGTATTTAAGTTTCGTAAGTGTATCGCGTAGGGTCATCGTAACCACCCGAGCAATGCGTTTGTTTCGATAAAGTAGACGCCGGCAAGCAAAGCCGCCAGTGGTAGGGCGATTCTTAGCGCCGTGCCTAGCGCATGGAATCCGTATGAATCGAGCGTCTTGTCGAGACAGGCGAGCGCAACCGTCGCGCCTCCGGCGACCAGTAGTGTCGGTGTAAATAACATTTTGTTTCCTCCTTTTAACACGTCAGTATTTTCGCGTAGCTGCAGGGTTCACGACGGCTGAACCGCGGTAAGCCTACTGATTAGCTACTCGGTAAATACTTATGTTGCGACCGCGTTAAAATTGCCTGTCTTTATAATAAAATTATACGAAATTATAAGATGCGGGAGGACAACGGTATGAGTTTGCGATGCCTCTGCGTTTGCTTTATCCGACAAATTACGATATTATATAGGTAACGTTAGGCTTCGGTTTTTGATGAAATAGCGCGTAGTGGTTACGGTGGAAACCTCGAGGAAAGGCGTCACGACAACGTTTATTAGCTGATACATCCGTTAGTGGTGCAACGGATAGCACGTAAGATTCCGGTTCTTAAAATGGGGGTTCGATTCCCTCCGAGGGCGTACTGTATGTTTTAGAGAGTTAGATTAAAAAGCGTCAATTCCAATAGTATCAAGGGATTGGCGCTTTTTTGTTTTTTGTGAAATCCTAATGAAAACAAGAGTTTTCGAATTCATTTTGCATTTTTTTGCATTTTTCCCATTTGATTTTTAGGTTTCGATTAGTTGTTCGGGGTGAACAATACATCCAGTATTTATTCCACTGCTTATATATTTGATGGTGTTTGCAAAGAATTATGAAATAAAAAAATAGAGGAATCACCTCTATCCATTAATAAAACAAGTAATAAGGTTGATTTGCATAATAGGCATAACAATCAGGTCTACAGTTACAGAGTCTTGCTCTACCGAGTTCGTCATAACAAGTGTCGCAGCACCATTGCATGAAATGGTGGTGTAAAGGATGAACAAAAACCACAAGCAGTCACCTCTAAATATCTGATAGCTAATTAATTTTATGAATTTATTGAGGTTAAAGTACTATATGTTCAAGCCTGTTTACAGAAAATCCTGTAAAGATTAATAACACCCGATGTTGGGTGCTATCGAAAAATGGTCAGTTATTTTGGGTTATGCACAACAATGGCGAAATTAAACTTGTCTTTCGAAAATTATTTCCATCGTCAGAGCTTGACCACCTGCAGCAAAAGGAAGACTTATAAGTTGTTTTAGCTCCATCCTTCTTTTGCATGGTTATGGTTAATTGCTTGGTAATCCTCCTTCGGCTTGCCATTTAACGCACCGACAGGTATTGTAACAAATTTATATTCGTACACAAAAATCACTCCTTACGAATTTTTATTAATAAGTTTACCAGAAGGAAGGCAACGTATGTGAACCTTTTGAAGTTCATTCGAATATGAGATGCAATGAAAAATAAATGCAAAAGTAAGGAATGGTCAGGATAGTTAGATACATGTTTTTTAATTACAGTAAATTTCTCATCACAATACATCTCCTTTTAACCCTTATTATAAATGGAAAGGGAGATTAAACATATTTCTTATGTTGTATCGAGATAATCTAGTGATGCAAAATGAATCGGATAAAAAACCATCTAATTTTAATAAAAAATGTTTTTTGAGATATTATCTTTTCAGGGTTGGCAACACAAATTGCCTTCTCCTTTTTCTATAGCAGATTTTAAGCTATTTAGGACACTGGACCATGCCATTTCGTGCCAGTTGATAGCTTCGCCCCAGTCATCATTATCCTGAAATCCCAAGTGTTTAATGATCACCTTTGTAGAATCTTCATTTATTGATGTGAAGCTTACATTAACAGTAGTCAATTTAGTTTCATGGTTCATTAATGTATCAAATTGGTCTGGTCCTTTCCAAGTAAATTGTAGCTCATTTTCCCAAGTTAGTTTAGTTATTTTACATCCCTTTGTATTCATACCTGTTTTGTTTCCAGGTACAAAATAAAGTTCGTATGCGCCGCCTACTTTAGCTTCTATTTCGGTTTCAGGTGCGAACCATTCCGATACTCTTTCTGGGATTGTCCAAGCATGCCAAACTAAACTTATTGGTGCGTTAATTGTTACTTCTTTCATAATAGCCTTATCATTTGCGATCGATGTCAAAGAATCACTCCTTATGGATATTTTACATAAAAATAGTATCATTATTAAGAAAATAAAAAAAGAACTATTTTTTAAATAAAAGGTAGGGTAGTTAACGAGTCAGTTTACGACCAGAACAATAAAGAAATAAACAAGGATGGAAATAGTATTCCTTTTCAAACGTATAGTAGAGCATAAGTAGGAGGGAAAATGTGAAGATATTATTGATGTGCGTTTTAGTATTTTCAATTTCATTAGTCTTAGTAGTTATCTTGATTGCTTATAAAATAATTAAAAAGAAATCTGTTCCTGAAAATATCTATACACCTTTTGATTATATAACATCACAAGTCCCGAGTGAATTTCATGAAGAAAAAGAAGAGGAAAAAGAGGAGAATGATGAAATAGGTGACGACAACGATAAGAATATCCATAAATATTAAGTAACAAAAAAATAGAAATTAATAAAAAATATCCTCACAAAAATAAATGGTACTTTTTATTTTGGCTTTGTTAAACAGAATTGCTGATAGAATGATTTTTGGCATATTTTGTGTGAAGCTATACGCCTTTCAGTGTCCTTAAGCGGTTCTTAATAGATTCCCACATAGGGCTGTTATTTACAGGATAAAACAGAGTTTTTTAATTTGGGAATTGTCCATTTCATTTAGTATTTAAACTTTAAAAAAGGGGTTTTAGTACATAAATAGAATATGGTATTTGGTGACATATTTAGAAAAGGACCTTAAATCGAAAGAGGGAATGATATGACTTCAAAAATTATCTTTGCATCCAATAAACTAGGTACATTAGAAGATCAACAAATACAGGATATGCTAAGTAAGTTCAATTTGGGGAAGCTTGTTTCTTTTAAAAAAACTGACCATGGAGCAATGGGGCAAACACTGTTTGTAACATCGAATAAAGGAAATTATGTTTTTAAAGGGAATCCACTTTATGAAGGCCAATTGATAGAGGAAAGATACTTTATTGAAGAAATGGATAAGCGAACTGATACCGTTGTTCCAGCCCCTTACATCATTGATGACTCGAATGAGATTTTCGGCTGGAGTTATGCGATTATGCCAAAATTAAAGGGAGAGCATTTAAATTCCGAAATATTGAAAAATAGTCTAAAAAAAGAAGATAAATTAAAGATAGCTGAATCAATAGCTGAAACACTACGTTCATTTCACGAGTGGAGGGTTAATGAATGTGGAGAACTAAATGTTCAAGATTTTACTATTACTCCGTTTAGAGGTTCTTATCCAAAATGGCTTTTTAATAGAATTCGCTACTGGTTAGACGATGCGAAAAAGTACTCAAAAATTTCCAATCAAGATATAGCTTGGGTGGAAAAATTATTAGTTGATTCTGAGGAAAACTTTAAGGCATTTTCCAGCCCTACATTCGTAATGGGGGACTTTAAACCAGGGAATTTTTTAGTAGATGGTGTGGATGACTGGAAAGTAAGTGGTGTTTTTGATTTTACGAATTCTTATTTTGCAGACCCTATTTCAGATCTAATCAAAATGATAACCTATTATACAGATAACGATGAAGAGGAACTAGCAAAACATTTAGTGGACACGTATTTTAATAAGGTGGAAAATAGGGAAGATATAATTAAAAGATTAAAAGTACATATGCTTCATCAAAGGTTATTAGATTGGGGGAGCGCAAAAGCGACGAAAATGGTGACGTGGGATGATGATTTACCATTTTTTATGTGGGTCAAAACATATACGGATTTGATTGAAAATATCGTAGAATAATGAATAGATGCCCTGTAATCGAATAAATGCACATGAATGTTATCTTATTGACTTGAAAAGAAAATAAGTAAACAAAAGGGGCTTTTCGACAGCCCCAAATGTGCGCTATCAAACTATTACAAAAACCACTCGATGCTTCCCAGTCGTTCCTTCAGCAGTGCAAATCCATCGACTTTATGCTTGTGAGTGAGCTCTAATCGGTAGCTGGCAAACTCCTCGGTAACGACAAAATGGTCAGCAATATCGGAGATCAATACGGGTTCACTAACAGCTGCTGCATACACTTGCTTTAAAAAAATGGCAGGCATGAGCAAATAAGCGGCCATTCTTTTTGCTTGGTTTTCCATTTTTGAGATAGAATGCTTGTCCAAATTTAATTGTGAAGCATAATGTGAATAGCAGTGGCAAAATTCCTCAGCGAGCAGTATTTTTTTCTCGACAGCGTCTAACTCTGAGCTTATATAAATAATCCCTCTTCTTGCCTTTGGCTTCGGAATGGAAAAGGCTCTCAGATGTTTAATCGCATCAAAGTCTATTTGCGGCTCCAAAAATTCAGAACTTAAAGGTTTCACTGAGACACCGTGTCTCCAGCAAATATCATATATGTCGATTTCATCGGGACTCTGATAATTAAAGTGGGAAAGCACCTTATTAAAGGGTTAATAAATGGATGATTTTCTCTCGCTCACTTTTTCAAAAAAACGATGAAGCGATCGCCGTATCAAAGTTAATATATATCGATTAGGAATAGAAAAAGTTTCATTTATTAAAAAAACATAGTGGAAGACAGTGATATTTTGATAATATAAATTTTTCAAAAGGAAGATTTAAGTGAAGAATAAATTTTCAATTGGAGAAATGGCCAAGCTTCATAATACGACAATAAAAACTCTGCGTTATTATGATGAAATAGACTTATTGAAGCCTATTTATACGAATAGAGATAACGGCTATCGATATTATTCAACAGAACAATTCGAGCATTTAAATACGATTCAATATTTAAAGGAGTTAGGCTTTGCATTAAAGGATATTAAAAGACATTTGGAACAAAGAAATATCGATGATTTTTTAAAGTTGTTAGAAGAGCAAAAACGAATAACTGAAGAAAAAATTAAAGAACTAACACGAATTAAGGACAGATTTCAAAATCGAATCAAGGATATTAAACTTGCAAGAGAAGTTAAAGAGGTTGGCTTCCCGTTTATAAAAAAGTTAGCCGAGAGAAGAATCGTGAGATTAATGGATACAATTAGTTCAGAACCAGAATTGGAAGTATCCTTGCGACGATTAGAGAACCAGGCGAATAAAAATTCTTCAATATTTATTGGGGGAGTAGGTTTAACGGTGGGAATAGACGATATCGTCAACCACAAGTTCGATGAATATAACTCGATCTTTAATATATTGGAAAAAGAGGACATTCAGAGTTCTTTTGTGACAACCCTTGCAGAAGGGATGTATGCCTGCATTTTTTATAACGGAAATCATAGCGATTCTCCGGCATATTATAGATACCTACTAAAATATATTCATGATAATGGTTTCGAAGTTAGCGGAGATTCCATTGAAAGGACAATTATTGATCATTATATTTCTGGTAATAAAAAAGACTATTTAACGGAAATACAAATACCAATAAAGTGTTGACCCTCCTCTTGCAGGAGGGTCTATATTTTTTTGTATGGAAATATAAGAGCAAAGGGGAAGTAATGATGTTTGGAACCATCTTTAATACGCTCATGGTAGTAATCGGTTGCATGGTCGGAAGTTTCTTAAAACGGGGGATAAAAGAGGCGTATCATAATATATTGATGCAGGCTATGGGATTGGTCGCGTTAGGATTAGGGATTAATGCACTCGTACACCATTTGCCCTCTAGTAAATATCCTGTCCTTTTTATCGTAAGCTTAGCTGCGGGAGGATTGTTTGGGAAATGGATGAATTTGGAAGAAAGGTTTACCTTCATAGTGAGTAAATATTCCAACGGCCATTTAGCTGAAGGCTTGGCGACGGCTATTTTATTATTTTGCATGGGGACACTGTCGATTATTGGTCCGATAGAGGCAGCATTGAAAAAAGATTATACGTATTTGCTTGCAAATGGGATGCTAGATGGAATTACTTCGATTGTGTTAGCCTCTACATTTGGTATCGGTATTATGTTTTCTGGAGTGATCTTATTTTTTTGGCAAGGTTCTATTTATTTGATGGCTTTGTTTATGGAAAACTCCATAAACAGTGATCTTCTAAACGAATTGACGATAGTTGGAGGGATTTTAATTATAGCGTCTGGTTTAGGTATTCTTGGGATTAAGAAATTTAATACTTTTAATCTTTTGCCGTCCATATTGGTTCCTCCAATTTTCTTTATGATTATTCAATTGCTCCATTTTTAATTTTTTGAATCAATCTCACATCTCAACAAAATAATATTTCAATTCACCAATCCCCACAATTTAAGGTAAAATAACAGTAAGGGGGGATATGAGATGGATTTGAAGCCTGGTTTATGGCAACAGCAAACTTTGAAGTTGACGATGACGCAAGAATTATCTCAGGCGATTGCCTTATTACAATATTCCACACAAGAGCTGACTTCTTTTTTGGAAGAAAAGGCGAATGAGAATCCCCTGTTAAAAATTGAATCTGAACATGTTCGGACGATGGATCCACGGAAGGATCGTTCTAAGAGAAAGACGATGAAGGTGGAGAAGGATAAGCAAAGTTGGATCGAACAGATTGGAACGGATAATAAATCATTGGACACGTATTTATTGTCGCAAATAAATATGAAGCAAGTCGATGAACGAAAAAGACTTATAATCCAAGAAATGATTTTTTACATTGATGCAAATGGCTATCTTTGTGCGACGGTTGATGAGATTGCGGAAGATTTGCGCAGTACAAATGAGGAAGTAGCAGCGTGTTTAAGTATTATACAAAGTTTAGAGCCGGCTGGAATTGGGGCAAGGGATTTAAAGGAATGCTTGTTGCTGCAATTGCAAAGACTTGAAAAGAGATATGAATTGGCAGAAACCATCGTGAAGGAGCATTTTGCGCTTTTTGCTGAAAAAAAGTGGAAGGAACTCGGAAAGCTTTTAGCGGTTACACCCGGAGAGATTCAGCAAGTGTTTGATTTTATTCAAACATTGATTCCGCGACCAGCGCTTGCTTTTCAGAATGATAAAGCGATTTATATAACGCCGGATGTGGTCGTTAAGCGTGAGGGTGAGGCGTTCACGATTAGTATTTTTGATGAAGTTTTACCTAAAATAAGCTTTAATGAAGAGTATTATAAACAGTTTTCTTCCTATAAAGACAAGCAGGTTAATCGCTTTTTGCAAGAAAAGCAGCAGGATTATTTTTGGATTGTCAAGGCGTTGGAACAGCGAAAAGAAACGCTCACAAAAGTAGCGATAAAAATTGTAGAAAAGCAGCATGACTTTTTTATGAAAGGACCAGCCTATTTAAAGCCGATGACGATGAAGGATGTAGCCGAGGAGATCGGCGTCCACGAATCAACGGTCAGCCGCGCTGTAAGGGAAAAGTATGCGCAAACTCCATTTGGCTTATGTGAATTGAAGTATTTCTTTTCCAGCACGATTCAAACAACTTCCAGTGAAAATGCCTCGTCACAACAAGTGAAGGACATTATCTCGAAGCTCGTCGCCGAAGAAAATAAGCAAAAGCCATTGTCCGATCAAGAAATTGTCAAAGAGCTCAGCAGTAAGCATGGAATAGTCGTCTCTAGGAGAACGATTGCAAAATATCGCGATCAATTGGGCATTCCTTCTTCTTCAAAAAGAAAGCGCTATGAAATATAAAAATTATGAAAATAAGGGGATTAAGGTGAAAACAATTGTAAAACTATACACAAGAAATGGCTGTCACCTTTGTGAAAAAGCGAAGGCGATTCTTTTAAAATTGAAAGAGAGATATGATTTTCATTATATTGAAGCCGATATTGACAAAAGTGATGAGTTAACCGAAAAGTACGGAATGATGATACCAGTAGTAGAAATTAATGGAGAAGAGGTCCAGTTTGGGCAAATTGATGAACTTTTAGTTGAACAGGTATTAAGGGAAAATAATTCAAGCTATTTAAGTTGAAATCTCAGATCACCTCTGCTAAAATGAAATCGTGGCAAGGGTGATTTTTTTTGACTTAAGCGGGACATCATATGTCCATAGGGGACAAAAAAAGACCACTCGAAAAAAGGAGCAAATCATGAAATACTCATTGATTGACATTCAAAAAAGATTATTACCTGATTTACTTCCTGTTATGCAAAGAAGATTTGACATCTTGCAGTACATAAGTTTGATGGAGCCGGTTGGGAGAAGGAGTTTATCCGTAAGCTTAGGGATAACAGAAAGAATTCTTCGGGCTGAGGTTTCGCTGCTGAAAGAGCAGAATCTTATTCGTATCGCTAATGTGGGGATGAGCTTAACTACTGAAGGACAAAAGGTATTAGAGGGACTCACGAATACGATGAGAGAGCTTAAAGGTTTGAATTCATTGGAGATTCAAGTGCAGAAAAGCCTTGGTGTAGGAAAAGTCATCATTGTATCAGGAAATAGCGATGATTCTCCTTGGGTCAAAAGTGAATTGGGCAGGGCATGTGCTATTTGTATGAAAGGGATACTTGCAGGAGAAAATATTATTGCTGTTACTGGGGGTACGACCATGGCTGCTGTTGCAGAAATGTTAACTCCAGAATTAAGCAAGGAAATGGTTTTTGTCCCTGCAAGAGGTGGGATTGGCGAAGATGTACAAAATCAAGCTAATACCATTTGTGCGAAGATGGCTGAAAGAACACAGGCCAAACATCGTGTTCTCTATGTTCCTGATCAGGTAAGCAGTGAAATGTATCAAACGATTGTGAAAGAACCGCTTATTCATGACGTACTAACCTTAATTAAATCAGCTAATATTGTTTTGCATGGGATTGGAGATGCTATTACAATGGCGGAACGTCGAAAGACAAGTCCTGAGGATCTGGCGAAGCTTCTTGAGCGCAAAGCAGTTAGTGAGGCATTCGGTTATTACTTTAATGAAGCGGGGGAAATCGTTCATAAAGTCCATACAATTGGGATGCAGCTGGACGATTTAGCAAATGTTGAACATGTCATTGCAGTAGCTGGAGGAGCTTCGAAGGCTAAAGCGATTCGCTCCTACATGAAGCAAGTGCGGCCTAATACGATTTTAATAACGGATGAGGGCGCAGCAAAGGAATTGTTGAATATGTAAATTTCACAATGTGAATTTTACTTAATCAGGCTAAAATTTTAGCCTAATTTATAAATTTGAGGAGGAAAAAATAATGGCAGTAAAAGTTGGTATTAATGGTTTTGGTAGAATAGGTCGTAACGTATTACGTGCAGCTTTAAAAAATCCTAATGTTGAGATTGTAGCAGTTAATGACTTAACTGATGCAAACATGCTTGCACACCTTTTAAAATATGATTCTGTACACGGAATTCTTAATGAAGAAGTTTCTGTTGATGGAGATTCTTTAGTAGTAGGCGGCCACAAGATTAAAGTTCTTGCTGAACGCGATCCGGCTCAACTTGGTTGGGGAGACCTAGGTGTTGAAGTTGTTGTTGAATCTACTGGTCGTTTCACAAAGCGTGCAGACGCTGCTAAGCATTTAGAAGCAGGTGCAAAGAAAGTAGTTATCTCTGCTCCAGCATCTGATGAAGATATTACAATCGTTATGGGTGTTAACCATGATAAGTATGATGCAGCAAACCATCATGTTATCTCTAACGCATCTTGTACAACAAACTGTTTAGCTCCATTCGCTAAGGTTCTTAACGATAACTTCGGCATTAAGCGTGGTATGATGACAACTGTTCACTCATACACAAACGACCAACAAATTCTTGATTTACCACATAAAGATTACCGTCGCGCACGTGCAGCTGCTGAAAACATCATTCCTACAACAACTGGTGCTGCAAAAGCTGTATCTTTAGTATTACCTGAATTAAAAGGTAAATTAAACGGTGGAGCAATGCGTGTTCCAACTCCAAACGTTTCTTTAGTAGACTTAGTTGCTGAGCTTGATAAAGACGTAACGGTTGAGGAAGTAAATGCTAAGCTTAAAGAAGCTGCTGAAGGTGAATTAAAAGGAATTCTTGGTTACAGCGAAGAGCCACTAGTATCTGGTGACTACAACGGTAACCCTAATTCTTCAACAATCGACGCTCTTTCTACAATGGTAATGGAAGGCAGCATGGTAAAAGTGATCTCTTGGTATGACAACGAGTCTGGTTACTCTCACCGTGTCGTAGACCTAGTAGATTACCTTGCACAAAAAGGTCTATAATTTAACCATTTTTTCATAAAGTTCTTGTCAAAATTACTTGGATATTAACATTTGTAGTCTATAATGGTAAAGGGAAAGAGTGCATAAATTTTCCACCATTTGTGCATTGCTATAAAGTGTTAATAGTCGAATAACGAAAAAGCGGGGAGCGGGGAAGATTCCCCCTCTCCTTTTTCTATGTAATCCCCGATAACAAGGAGGTCTCAAAATGAACAAGAAGAGTGTTAAGGATATTGATTTAAAAGGGAAACGCGTTTTTTGTCGAGTGGATTTTAACGTGCCGATGAAAGATGGGCAAATTACCGATGAAACTCGTATTATAGCAGCGCTTCCGACGATTCAGTACTTGGTCAATGCAGGTGCGAAGGTCCTGTTAGCGAGTCATCTAGGCCGTCCAAAAGGTCAAGTTGTCGAAGAGCTGCGTTTAACTCCAGTAGCGAAGCGTTTGTCTGAATTGCTTGGCACAGAAGTAAAGAAAACGGACGAAGCTTATGGTGAAGCAGTTCAAGCTGAAGTAGCAAAGTTGAACGATGGCGATGTTCTTCTTCTTGAAAATGTTCGCTTCTATCCTGGTGAAGAAAAAAATGATCCGGAATTAGCGAAAAGCTTTGCTGAGCTAGCAGATGTGTATGTCAATGATGCATTTGGTGCTGCTCACCGTGCTCATGCTTCTACCGAAGGAATCGCACACCATTTGCCAGCGGTTTCCGGCCTCCTAATGGAAAAAGAATTAGACGTACTTGGTAAGGCGTTGTCTAATCCTGAAAGACCTTTTACAGCGATTATTGGTGGAGCGAAGGTTAAAGACAAAATCGGTGTCATTGATAATCTTTTAGAAAAAGTGGATAACTTAATTATTGGCGGAGGGCTTGCTTACACATTTGTAAAGGCTCAAGGCCATGAGGTTGGGAAATCCCTTTTAGAAGAGGATAAGATTGAGCTAGCGAAAGAGTTCATGAAAAAGGCTGAAGAAAAGGGCGTTAAATTTTTCATGCCAGTTGATGTGATCGTAGCAGATGACTTTTCTGAGGATGCTAATACGAAGGTTGTTCCAATTGAAGAGATTCCTGCCGACTGGGAAGCGCTTGATATTGGACCAAAGACAAGTGAACTTTATGCAAAAGTGATTGAAGACTCAAAGCTTGTCATTTGGAATGGACCGATGGGTGTATTTGAATTGAATAAATTCGCTGGTGGTACAAGAGCGGTAGCGGAAAGCTTAGCTGAAGCAAACGATACATATTCTGTAATTGGTGGAGGCGACTCTGCAGCTGCAGTTGAAAAATTCCATCTTGCTGATCGCATGAGCCATATTTCTACAGGCGGTGGCGCTTCCTTAGAATTTATGGAAGGAAAAGAGCTGCCGGGTGTTGTTGCTCTTAATGATAAATAAGAGGGCTCTTTTCTTGTTGCGATTTAGGATCTGGAGAGTAAAGAGCTAGCGAGAGCTTCAAATCAATTTTTAGCGGTAAAATCGGCTATTGAGTGTTTATGAAAGTAGCCAAAAAGTAGAAAGGGTGAATTCTTTTGCGTAAACCAATTATTGCAGGAAACTGGAAAATGCATAAAACACTCTCAGAAGCGAAAAGCTTTTTGGAGGAAGTAAAAGGCTTAGTGCCAGCAAAAGAAAAAGTGGACTCTGTTATTTGTGCACCTGCGCTATTTTTAGATAGTTTAGTTGAACTTTCGAAGGAATATGATGTGGAAATTGGTGCTCAAAACATGCACTTTGAAGAAAGCGGTGCTTATACAGGCGAAATTAGTCCTGTTGCGCTAGCTGATCTTGGCGTAAAATATGTCATTCTTGGGCATTCAGAACGTCGTGAAATGTTCAATGAAACGGATGATGCTGTAAACAAGAAAACATTAGCTGCGTTCAAGCATCAGTTAACACCGATTGTTTGCTGTGGCGAAACGCTAGAAGAGCGTGAAAATGGGCAAACAAATGAGCTTGTTGGGAATCAAGTGAAACAAGCGCTAGTTGGGTTAACGGAAGAGCAAGTGAAGCAAACGGTTATCGCCTATGAGCCAATTTGGGCAATCGGAACAGGTAAATCTTCGACTGCTGAGGATGCCAACGAAGTATGTGCGCATATCCGCACCGTTGTCGCTGAACAATTTTCTCAAGATGTGGCGAATGCTGTCCGCATTCAATACGGCGGTAGCGTAAAGCCTGCTAATATTAAAGAGTATATGGCACAGCCTGATATTGATGGAGCCCTCGTTGGCGGAGCAAGCTTAGAAGCAAGCTCATTCCTTCAATTATTGGAGGCAGGCCAATATGAGTAAGGCACCTGTAGCGTTAATCATTTTGGACGGGTTTGCTTGTCGTGATGAGGTAAAAGGGAATGCCGTTGCTCAAGCAAACAAGTCCAATTTTGATCGACTTTGGAAACAATTCCCCCATTCTCATTTAACGGCTTCTGGTGAGGCTGTTGGTTTGCCAGATGGGCAAATGGGGAACTCAGAAGTAGGGCACTTAAACATAGGTGCTGGACGAATCGTCTATCAAAGCTTAACTCGAGTGAATTTGGCCATTCGCAACGGAGAATTTGGAGAAAATGAAACCTTTAACGATGCGATTAACCATGTGAAAAAAAATGGCACAAGTCTTCATCTTTTCGGGTTGCTTTCTGACGGCGGAGTGCACAGTCATATTCAGCATATGTATGCTTTGCTAAAGTTAGCAGCAGATAAGGGAGTGGAAAAAGTGTATGTTCACGGCTTTTTAGATGGTCGTGATGTTGGACCACAAACGGCACCTACATACATTAAGGAAGCTCTGGAAAAAATGAAAGAGTATGGAGTCGGTGAGTTCGCAACGATTTCTGGTCGTTACTACTCTATGGACCGCGATAAGCGCTGGGAACGGGTTGAAAAATCCTACCGAGCCATGGTGTATGGTGAAGGTCCAAGCTATACGGACCCATTACAATTAATCGAGGATTCGTATGAAAAGGGAATCCACGACGAATTCGTTCTTCCTTCTGTAATCACAAAGGAAAATGGCGAGCCAGTTGCAACGATTGAGGATAATGACGCTGTAATTTTCTATAATTTCCGTCCTGACCGTGCGATTCAAATTTCCAATACGTTCACGAACAAGGATTTCCGTTCTTTTGATCGTGGACCGAAGCATCCGCATAATCTTCATTTTGTTTGCTTGACACATTTTAGTGAAACAGTTGATGGTTATGTTGCATTTAAACCAACAAACTTAGATAATACTCTTGGAGAAGTGTTATCGCAAAATGGGCTGAAGCAGCTTCGTATTGCGGAAACAGAGAAATATCCGCATGTGACCTTCTTTATGAGTGGAGGACGTGAAGCAGAATTTCCGGGTGAAAAACGCATCTTAATCGATTCACCGAAGGTTGCTACATATGATTTGAAGCCAGAAATGAGCGCGTATGAAGTAACAGATGCTTTATTGGCTGAAATTGAAGCTGACAGTGTTGATGCGATTATTTTAAACTTTGCGAACCCTGACATGGTAGGGCATTCTGGAATGCTTGAGCCAACGATTAAGGCTGTGGAAACAGTTGATGAGTGTCTTGGTCGCATCATGGATTTAATTTTACAAAAGGGTGGGGCCGCGATTATTACAGCTGACCACGGAAATGCCGATGAAGTCATTACGATGGAAGGCAACCCGATGACTGCCCATACGACTAACCCCGTTCCGGTAATTGTAACGAAGGAAGGGTTAGAGCTTCGTAACGACGGTATTCTTGGAGACTTAGCTCCAACAATGCTTGATTTATTGAATTTGCAAAAACCAGCCGAAATGACTGGTACGAGCTTAATTAAAAAATAACTTTTTAGGAGAGATGAACATGCCTTATATCCAACATGTATATGCACGTGAAGTGCTAGATAGCCGTGGTAATCCAACTGTAGAAGTAGAAGTATTAACTGAATCTGGTGCGTTTGGCCGCGCTTTAGTACCATCTGGTGCTTCAACTGGTGAATACGAAGCTGTTGAGCTTCGTGACGGTGACAAGTCACGCTACCTTGGCAAGGGAGTACAAAAAGCAGTGGATAATGTGAACAACATTATTGCGGAGGAATTAATTGGTTTAGATGTAACAGACCAAGTGGGCATTGACCGTTTAATGATCGAATTAGATGGTACTGAAAATAAAGGAAAGCTAGGAGCAAACGCTATTCTTGGCGTATCTATGGCTTGTGCTCATGCAGCAGCAGATTTCGTAGGTCTTCCATTATATCGCTACCTAGGCGGCTTCAATGCGAAGCAATTACCAACTCCAATGATGAACATCATCAACGGTGGTTCTCATGCTGATAACAACGTTGATTTCCAAGAGTTCATGATTTTACCTGTTGGTGCGCCAACTTTCAAAGAAGCAATCCGCATGGGTGCTGAAGTATTCCACGCATTGAAAAAAGTTTTATCTAGCAAAGGTTTAAATACTGCTGTTGGTGATGAAGGTGGATTCGCGCCAAACCTTGGTTCTAACCGTGAGGCACTTGAAGTTATCATCGAAGCAATCAAAGCTGCTGGCTATGAGCCAGGAAAAGATATCTACCTTGGTATGGACGTTGCTTCTTCTGAATTCTTCAACAAAGAAACGAAGAAATATGATCTAGCTGGTGAAGGCCGCACAGGCTTAACTTCAGCTGAAATGGTTTCCTTCTATGAAGAGCTAGTAAATGAATTCCCAATCATCTCGATCGAAGACGGTTTAGATGAAAACGACTGGGAAGGACACAAACTATTAACTGAGCGCATCGGCGGCAAAGTTCAATTAGTTGGAGATGACTTATTCGTAACGAACACGAAGAAGCTTGCTCAAGGGATTGAACAAGGCGTAGGTAACTCTATCCTTATCAAGGTTAACCAAATCGGTACCCTTACTGAAACATTTGATGCCATCGAAATGGCGAAGCGCGCTGGTTACACAGCTGTAGTATCTCACCGTTCTGGTGAAACAGAAGACGCAACAATCGCTGACATTGCTGTTGCGACAAATGCTGGTCAAATCAAGACTGGTTCCATGTCTCGTACAGACCGTATCGCGAAATACAACCAATTACTACGCATCGAAGACGAGCTTGGCGATTTAGCTATCTATGATGGGTTGAAGAGCTTTTATAACTTGAAGAAGTAAAATTTGATGAGGCGGTCCCTTTGGAGGGACCGCCTTTTTGGTGAGTTTTCGTGCTATTTAGAAGTTTCGCCGATATATTCCGATTTTCGCCGATAAAACTTATTTTTCGCCGATATATTCCGATTTTCGCCGATAAAACTTATTTTTCGCCGATATATTTAAATAATCGCCGATATATCTATTTACGCCGTCTTTAGTTTCAAGGTTTGAGATACTTTCTACCTTTATTAGCTCCTTTTGTTGGTAGGTTCAAAGATTTTAATAGTCTTTTTGCAGTATCCTCGGACTGCAAATGCACAAAATCCCGAAATTGTTTATTGGTTATGGATGCACCGAACAAATGGAAGTAATCCTCTATAGCAATAACATGCGCATTTTTGTCTTTTGTTCCACACTCTTGGCAAAACCACGTTCTGTTTTTCCTTATCATAGGTATTCGTCCGCATTGTGGACACCTGACTCCAGTTAAAATTTCACTCTTTCTCAGCCCGTACTTCTCTAGTGCATCAAATTCCTCTTCCACATGACTTTTTAATAGCTGTTTGCTTAATTTTCGTACCTCTTTTGGATCAAATAATTCAGTTTGGAAAATGCGATCTACTTCAGCTATTTTATCCAATAAACTATGTCCATGAATGACTTTTTTTAAAACTTGGCGGTTCTGTGGATTTGTTTTCACGATCGTGGAGGGATTACTAATGACAACAAAGTAATCGATAGGTAGAGAAACGTTACGGGAGTGGAAAAAACTTTTTAATTGCTGCTGATGCCATTTTGCTTGAGAGATGGGATCTTGAAAGCCTTCTTCTTTTTCTTTTGCGATGCGGATCATTTGATTGAAGGTGTCATCAAAGAAAAGCGTTCCGAAAAAGTTTTTACATTCGAGGATGAGGGCGAAGCGCGTCGTGAGGAGAAGGTGATCCATTTGAAAATGGGACTTTCCACTAGGGAGACGGAGAGAATGAAACAGATAATACTTTTTATCTGGTAAAAAATTAAGGTAATAGGCGACAGCTTTTTCTCCTCGGTACCCTTTTAAGAAACGGGCATAGTCTGCTTCAATTTCGGAATATTTTGGGTGGGATTCGTGTAGCCGTCGAAGCAAACATTCAAGAGCAACAACTTTAACGGGGATCATCAATTTCTTAATCTGCAATAGCAACACTCCTTTTCGTTAAAGTATTCGCCAACTAGATTCAAACTCCTCTATTGTTCAAAAAATTAAAGTGTGATAAAATATAAGATACTGTGAAATGTTCGTTTCAGGAGGTGGACTTCATGCATACTCTATTTATTACATTATTAGTAATTGTATCAATTGCTTTAATTGCTGTCGTACTTTTACAATCTGGAAAAAGTGCAGGCCTTTCAGGTGCCATCTCTGGTGGAGCGGAGCAGCTTTTTGGAAAGCAAAAGGCACGTGGACTTGATTTAATTCTCCACCGCGCTACCATCGTTTTATCTGTGTTATTTTTCGTTTTAACGTTTGTTGTCGCTTATTTAGGAGTTTAGAAATATTTAAAACCTGACCAACTTGTTGATGGTCAGGTTTTTTCGTGGTTTAGAAAAAAGGTTCAACGTCAACTGCTGGGATTAAAGTTATCACGCTTCGTTTGGCAATAAATAGCCTAAATTACTAGCCAAGCAGACAAAGCCTTCGACGACTTTTATAGGCGATTTGTGAAGCATTCCGGAGACGATGTAATCTTTCTGTTTAGTATTGCTCAAATCGTTGAAAGCGCATTGTTGCCAGGAATAGGCATAATACTGTTAAAGCAATTGTTGTTAAAATGACGGTCATGCTATTCTCTAACAGCTTTCCGTCCATTAGGATGGCGACAGCATGTGTCCTGAGATTGGTCGGACTCCACGCGGTAAATTTGCTGAAAAGGTTACTTACTACGGATAGCCCGCCTACGGTCAAAACACTAACAGCTGCAATTCCGCTTGCAGACTTGAGCAGCGTACCAGCTAAAATCGTTACAGAGATGATAAAAATGATCCAAAGACAATAGATGAGAAAGCTAGAGAAGAGGAATTCCCATCTGACTGGCTCAAATAACAGGTTTGTGTAATAAAAGGTAAGTCCGTAGCTTAATACAAACGCAATAAGAGCAATCAATATCTGACCTGTCCATTTGCTAGCTATATATTGAAAGGCAGAAACTGGGCGAACCATAACGAGTGTTAACGCTCTGCTTTGGCGTTCATTTGCGATCACACCCATAGCTGCAAGAACGAATAGCAATGAGCCGACCGTTCCGAATTGACTTAAAGTAGCTGCTAAAACTTCTGAGCCCGGAGGAGTAGGAATTTCGATCACGGTGCCTTCAGGTAGATTTCCTGCACTTTCCAAAATTTGTGGCATATAATAGGTCGTGATTGGCTGTGAGATGCCGATAATCATAAAAGCAATCGGGAGCCAAATCCATTTCCCGTTTCGGAAGTTTTCCATTAATTCTTTCTGTAGTAGTGTTATAAATGTTCTCATTGGTTCATCACCTTCATATAAGCGTCCTCTAGGGAATCCTGCAAACGTTCAAAATGTACAAGCGTGCGCTTCTTTTCCATAAGTCTTTGCAAGAGTAGATTGGTGTCAAAAGCAGGGTTTGGAAAAAGGGTTACCGTGTTTGTGTCAATATACTCAACCATGACAAGATCCTCGAATACATTTTCTAAGCTTTCTGCTGTTTTAATTTGAACGGCCGAGGAGGCCTGACTATTTTTAAGCGAGTCCAAGCTTCCGTTCCACATAATGCTTCCTTCTTTCAAGATTATGACCGAGTCGCAAACTTGCTCGGCGTCATGAAGAACATGGGTTGAAAAAAGAATGGTCATTTCGCGCTTTAATTTGGTTAAGATTTCAAGAACATCTCGTCTGCCATTGGGATCTAGAGCGGATACGGGTTCATCCAAAATTAAAAGATCTGGCTCATGCAAGAGTGCCTGAGCAAGTCCAAGCCTTTGCTTCATCCCACCTGAAAAACCACCGATCCTTTTGTTTCGAACATCTTTTAAACTGACGAATTCTAGCGTCTCCGTAATTTTGTCTTCAAGCTTTAATTTTGAGAGCTGTGATAGCTTTCCGGCAAATTGTAAAAATTCTTTGGCAGTCATCCATGGAAAAAAAGTAGGATGCTGAGGAAGAAAGCCAATTCGCTGTCTGAAATCGGTAGATGCAGCTTTAGCAAATTGGATTTTCCCAGAAGTGGGAGCTAGTAATCCCGCTAGCATTTGCAAGGTCGTTGTTTTACCGGCTCCATTTGGACCGAGTAGTGCTACACATGTCCCTCTTTCGATTTGAAAAGAGATTCCTTTAACTGCCTGATGTTGTTTATATGTTTTCGTTAAGTTCTGAATATTAACTAGCATGATTTTGGCTCCTATTCTATTCTTTTTTTGGTCCTATAATGAAATAGAGTATCGGTCCAAAGATGCTAATGGAGACAATGATCATACACCACATCCATTTCGGCCCGGTCGTTTCCTCCTGTTTGAGACAGTTCACTAAAGCTGCAATTGCAAGGATCGCTTGTAAAATTAGCAAGGGCGTCACAATAGCCCAGTTGATTTCTCCCATTTTAATCACTCCTATTTTGTTTTCTTTTGTTAGGAAGGATGACGAATAAGAAATAGAACACGGTTGGCATCGGGATTTGGATGAGCCCCCATATTCCCCAAAACCATGGATAGCTTCTTCTTTTTTTGGCGTCAATAAAGAGCAGAATGCTTTGTGCTAAAACGAAAGGTAAGAGTAATAACAAGATGAATAATGTTTGTTCATTCATGATAAAATTCTTCCTTCCGAAGGGCCTTTTTTAAAAAGAAGAAAAGTATGGGGGCCCCGATGAGTGCAACAATTTGTGTCAGAATAAAAATGACAGGTGCTTTAAGTACAGCCACCGTGAAGATGCTCAAAATAAACAGTGCAGTCAAAATAAAGAGACTTAGTTCTTTGCGGAATGCTCTCCTTTGTTCCATTTTGGCGATGATCAGCTGTTCTTTAAGCTCATGAGTGGACGGAGTCGAATGGTTGCTAAGTTTATCGAGCTGCTCCCAGTCTTCTTTTAACTGTGTGAAGCGTTCTTTTTCATTCATCGTTCCCACTCCTTTCGTAAACGTTGTATTCCAATGTGGACCCTTGATTTGACGGTGCCTGTACGAATGCCAAGCATCCTGCCAATCTCTTCATAGGTATAGCCATAGTAATGGTGAAGTAAGATAGGTGTTCTCACATCCGCATCGAGTTGGTTGAAATCTGTAAAAGTGTCACTCCACTCAACAGCTCTAGAATTGGCGACCCAGCTTAACTGACGTGAGAGGCTTCGTTCGATACGGTCTATCTTTTTCCGTTCTCTTTCTTGCTTGCGGATAGCATCAATGTAGAGACGGGATGCAATCGAAATCAACCATGTTGAAAATTTTGCTTTCCCTTTAAAGGAAGAAAGATTGGTATAACATTTAATCATCGTTTCTTGAGCCAGTTCTTTGCTTGCTTCTTCGTTTAAGGTAAGCTTTAGTAAGTATTTAAATAAAAAAGAATAATGCCGATGAAAAAGAAGGGCGAATGCCTCGTCGTTTCCCAGCTTTGCTTTGTGTATGAGGGATATATCATCATCTTGCTCCACGTAGATGCCTCCTTTCTGTCTGCACATCTATAAGACGATGGATTCTTCTCTTGCGTTCATTTTTTTTTCAAATTTATTTCATCATGGCATAGATTCACCCAAAAAACGAATCTTGCTTTGCGCTAATAAGAACGAGTCACCATGCTAAACCTGAGTCCTTTCAGTGGATTGAACCGACTTCGATTGTTTAAACTAAGAGAGGAATGTTTGTGATAAAGGAGTATACACATATGAAAATTTCTCAACCAAAGCCCTTTCTATTTGAAAGAGGAAAAAGAGCAGTTTTATTTTTACATGGTTTTACCGGAAATAGTGCTGATTGCCGTATGATGGCTCGTTTCCTTGAAAAAAAAGGTTATACTTGTTATGGACCGCAATATAAGGGGCATGGTGTTCCGCCAGAAGAACTTGTCCATACTGGACCAGATGATTGGTGGCAGGACGTCATGGAAGGATATCATTTTTTAAAAAATAAAGGCTACAATGAAATGGCCGTTGTGGGGCTTTCACTAGGTGGCGTATTTTCTTTGAAATTGGGTTACACTGAGCATATTAAAGGAATTGTACCGATGTGTGCACCGATGTTTCTTAAGAGTGAAGAAGTCATGTACAAAGGAGTTCTAGAATACGCCCGCGAGTATAAAGAGCGGGAAGGAAAATCAGCGCAACAAATCGAGGAAGAGATGGAACAATTCCAAAAGACGCCAATGAAGACGTTAAAGGCGCTGCAAGAATTGATTGCTGAAGTCAGAAAGAACATCGATATGATCTACGCACCGACCTTTGTTGTCCAAGCGCGCCATGACAAAATGATCAACACGGAAAGTGCTAATATTATCTATAACGAAATTGAATCGCCAGAAAAAGAAATCAAGTGGTATGAAGAGTCTGGTCATGTTATTACCTTTGATAAAGAGAAGGATCAGCTTCATGAGGATGTGTTCAGGTTTCTAGAATCACTAGATTGGGAAGAATAATGATAAGAGGAGGGATATAATGGATGATCCGATAAAGCAGCATATAGACAAGCTTCTTCATTATATGGAGGATGAAGCGTATAAGCCACTGACCGTTCAGGAGTTGGAATCTGCGTTTGGAATTGCCGATTCTACTGAGTTTAAAGAATTTGTCAAAGCCCTTGTGATTATGGAAGAAAAGGGTCTGGTCGTACGGACGCGCAGCAATCGCTACGGTCTTCCTGGAAAGATGAACTTGATCCGTGGAAAGCTGACAGGCCATGCGAAGGGATTTGCCTTTGTTATTCCTGATGAACCAGGACTGGATGATATTTTTATTCCACCGAATGAGACGAATAACGCTGTTCACGGTGATACTGTTTTGGCAAGAGTATCAACAGAAACCTCCGGTCAAAGACGTGAAGGAACGATCGTGCGAATCATTGAGCGTGGGATTAAACAAATTGTTGGTACATATACCGAGAGCAAGCATTTTGGCTTTGTCATCCCCGATGATCAAAAATTTGCCAGTGATGTCTTCATCCCGAAGGCTGCTTCGAAGGGAGCAGTAGAAGGCCATAAAGTGGTCGTCAAAATAACGACGTATCCCGAAGGAAGAAAAAGTGCGGAAGGAGAAGTAATTGAAATTCTTGGTCATAAAAATGATCCAGGAGTCGATATTCTTTCCGTCATCCATAAGCACGGGCTTCCCGGGCCATTTCCAGATGATGTCATCGAGCAAGCAAATGAAACTCCTGACTCTATCGATGAAGAAGAGATAAAAAATCGTCGCGACTTGCGAGACGAAATGATCGTCACAATTGATGGTGCAGATGCAAAGGATTTAGATGATGCCGTAACTGTGACAAAGTTGGATAACGGAAACTTCAAGCTTGGCGTTCATATTGCCGATGTTAGCTATTATGTGGAAGAGGGTTCCCCGATTGATAGGGAGGCAGCTGATCGTGGGACAAGTGTCTATTTAGTAGACCGCGTCATTCCGATGATTCCGCACCGTCTATCAAATGGAATTTGTTCTCTCAACCCAAAAGTGGATCGGTTGACACTATCATGTGAAATGGAAATATCGCCTGATGGTCAAGTCGTGAATCATGAGATTTTTCAAAGTGTCATTAAGACGACGGAACGGATGACGTATAGTGATGTGAACAAAATTTTAACAGACAAAGATGAAGAACTGATCGAACGCTACAAGCCGTTAGTGCCAATGTTTGAGCTTATGGAGGAATTGGCACAAATTTTACGCGATAAAAGGATGCATCGTGGAGCGATCGACTTCGATTTTAAAGAAGCAAAGGTTCTTGTCGATGAGGATGGGAAGCCAACAGATGTCGTTCTGCGTGAACGTTCCGTTGCTGAACGCCTTATTGAAGAATTCATGCTTTGTGCAAACGAAACGGTGGCCGAGCATTTCCACTGGCTCGATGTTCCATTTATTTATCGCGTTCATGAGGACCCGAAAGAGGATAAGCTGAGAAGATTCTTTGAGTTTATTACGAATTTTGGCTACATTGTCAAGGGAACGGCTAATTCGGTCCATCCTCGCGCATTGCAGGAAATCATTGAAGAGGTGCAAGGGAAACCGGAGGAAATGGTTGTCTCTACCGTGATGCTACGTTCAATGCAAAAGGCAAAATATGATCCGGAGAGCTTAGGTCATTATGGCTTGTCGACTGAATTCTATACGCACTTCACATCGCCGATTCGCCGCTATCCTGATACGATTGTCCACCGTTTGATTCGTACCTATTTAATCGAAGGAAAAATGGATCAGGCAACCCGCGAAAAGTGGGATTCACAGCTGCCAGAAATCGCTGAGCATACGTCGAAAATGGAACGCCGAGCAGTGGATGCGGAGCGGGAAACAGACGAGCTGAAAAAAGCGGAGTACATGGAAGATAAAATTGGACAAGAATATGACGGAATTATCAGCTCCGTCACCAATTTTGGCATGTTTGTCGAGCTCCCGAACACGATTGAGGGACTTGTCCATGTTAGCTATATGACCGATGATTATTATCGTTATGATGAGCGTCATTATGCGATGATTGGAGAAAAAACCGGCAACGTATACCGCATTGGTGATGAAATTACCGTTCGTGTTGTCAAAGTGGACAAGGATGAGCGTTCGATCGATTTTGAAATAGTCGGTATGAAAGGAACTCGACCAAGACGTCCAGAAGAAGGCGCTCGCAAAGTTTTCAAAACAGGAAGCTCTGAAAAGAAACCACGCAAGGGCTCTGGAAAACCAGATGGACAAAGAAAGAAGAAAAAGCATTACGAAAATGCGCCAAAAGCCAAGCGGAAAAAGAAAAAGTAAGGGGAAGGAGCCAATTGATTGGCTCCTTTTCCGGTTGATTTTGTGGATATCGGCGATTTTTTTATTATATCGGCGAAAAATGAGATTTATCGGCGATTTTTGCAATATATCGGCGAAAACCGTGTTTTATCGGCGAAAAAACGATTATATCAGCGAAATCCATCTTTCAGCTTCCAATTTGAGACTGTGCCTTTTTTTTGTTAAAATAAAGAGCAGTATGTTAGGGGGAAATCATATGCCTAAAGGCGCTGGTAAGGTTATTGCCCAAAATAAAAAAGCGTATCACGACTATTTTATCGAAGAAACGTTTGAAGCAGGAATTGTTTTGCAGGGCACAGAAATTAAGTCGATTCGTGCAGGGAGAGTCAATCTGAAAGACTCCTACGCTCAAATTAAAAACGGAGAAATGTTTTTAATGGGAATGCATATCAGCCCATACGAGCAAGGCAATCGTTATAATCACGATCCGCTTCGCACGCGAAAGCTACTTCTTCATAAAAAGGAAATTAATAAGCTAATCGGGGAAACGAAGGAAGCTGGGTACTCGATTGTTCCCGTTAAACTTTATTTAAAAAATGGTTATGCGAAAGTATTAATTGGTCTTGCTAAGGGTAAGAAAAAGTTTGATAAACGTGAGGACTTAAAGAAGAAGGAAGCCAAACGTGATATTGAGCGTGCGTTCCGCGAAAGACAAAAGATGTAAGGTTAATCAAAACATTTTTTACAGAACCTTACAATTGATTTAGAGCATGTTTGTGATATAATAATAACTGTCACCAAGAGTGACGCAAACTGATAGCTCATCTATTTCGAGCATTCCGTTTCATTCCATCGTCTTGTTTGTGTGAAAGACCATAAGCAGACATTTAATGTTTAGCGCAGGCTCAGGAACAATCCGTCCGAAGGTTTAACAACAAGCCTTCATGGCGGTGCATGTGCCGAGAAAGGGAGCCTTCCGCTTCTCTAACATGGGGACGCTACGGATTCGACAGGGGTAGTTCGAGCTTAGGTTGCGAGTCGCGGGGATCGGCCGCGTACCAACGTCAAAGCCAATAACTGGCAAACAACAAAACAACTTCGCTTTTGCTGCTTAATTAGCGCATAGCGGTTCGCCCCTCCATCGCCCATGTGGTAGGGTAGCGGACTCAACTTTAGTGGGCTACGCCGGATCCCACCGTCTGAGGGAGAAGAAAGAGAATAACCAGACTAGCTGACCGGGCGCCAGTCGATAGGCAGATGGCTCAGCGAAACACGAATATATCGACTACACTCGTAGATGCTTAAGTGCCGATATCTTTGGACGTGGGTTCGACTCCCACCGTCTCCACCAAATACATATTTGGTGGTTTTTTATTTTTGTGAATTAAAGTATATTTTTGCCGTTTTGGCAACGATATGCTTCAATAAAGATAAAGTTTTCGGAATAACTGTAGTGTCGCTTAAAGCAAAGGTGACAAACTTAAGCTTTAAAAAAGTAACAAGAGTATTTACTTTCTTTATATTATAGATATAAGTATTACCTTTTTTGTAATTGCAATGTATATTTTTAATGAATATCACTACCATAAAATGAGTATTGCAAATTAATCATCTCTCCTTAAATGATATTTTGAAGGGAGATGATTTTTCATTTGGAAAATTATAATAATGAAGAAATGTACTTCCGTTAACGGGCAGAAAAGTTAAATAAGGTGAATATTAAAACAGTTGCTCCTGATTTTAATAGTGGATTAGTAAAAAAATAAATATTTTAATTATCATCTTGATACATAGTTAAAATTTCTTCCGCTTGTTTACGTAATCCCACGATTAATTCCTTTGGTTCTAAAATTCGTGCGTGACTTCCAAGTCTTAAAAATAGTGATGTTATAAAATTAAGTTCACCTCTATCTATGATTGTATCTATATATCCAGTTCCATCTTCTTGCGTGACTACAAAGCCCTCAAAATAAGGAACACTTTTACATTGACGGATACCTTCCATAGTTAAATGCACATGCAGTCGAATTGGGTTTTTTATTTCAATAAAGTTGAACCATTCTTTTAAATTCATGAATTCATCTTCGTTTTCTTCAGTTGATAAAATGGAAAGAATACGATCTACACGATACAGTAATATTTTTTTCTTATGATAATCGTAAGCAGGCAAATACCATAATCCATCATGGGCATATACACCGATAGGACGGATGTGTTTATTCCTTATACCTGATTTAGATTGATATTGAATGTGTAAATTTCTATTCTCAATAGAATACTTTAAAACATCGTTTAAAAGGGGGGTATCAATCGTTCTTTTGGGGTTCCAAAAAGCAATATAAGACCGAATTTTATCTATTTTCATTTTAGCTTCACTCTGGAGTGAACTATATAATTTATGTTCGACCGAGGTAATTTCAGTATCAAATGGCAAGTTTCGATAGTAATTTAGAGATTGAAAAGCATAGAAAATAGAAACAGCTTCTTCTTCTGTAAATAAAATTGGAGGAAGAAATCTACTCGTTAATACTGTATACCCACCATTGCGTCCTTGTTCTGAGTAAATGGGCAATCCCATATCAGATAAATCTAATATGTATCTGTGTACAGTACGAATGGATATATGAAATTCATCAGCTATTTCTTGTGCAGTAAACTTTTTCTTAGTCGTAACAAACATAAGAATATCTAACAGACGCTTGGCTTTTGACACTTTTTTCACCCTTTTCATTTAATCATGTCATTACTTGTCATGTTTTACGTATAGTATAGTTTATACCTTATGATTTTAGCAATTAGGGGACATTCTATAAGATAAAAGGAGATAAAAATATGACAATTAACGAGAGAGGAAGAAGAGTGATTTTAGATTTAGCAGTTACTTTAGATGGATTTATTGAAGGGCCGAATGGAGAAGTTGACTGGTGCATTATGGACCCTGATATGGATTTTAATAAATTTTTGAATCAAATTGATACTATACTATATGGTAGAAAAAGCTACGATATATGGGGGCAATATATTCCAAAAAATGAAGACTCGGATACCGATAAAGAAATGTGGAGATTGGTTCATAGCAAAGAGAAGTATGTGTTTTCCAGAACACAAAAGGAAACTGATAATCGTGCGATATTAATAAATGATAACATTGTTGAAGAAGTTAATAAATTAAAGAAAAAGCCCGGTAGGGACATCTGGCTATATGGTGGATCAAGTCTTATTACAACTTTTATCAATTTGGGACTTGTTGATGAATTTAGATTATCTGTTCATCCAATTATTTTGGGAGAAGGAAAACCTTTATTTATAGATATAAACAAGAGAATAAATCTGCAAATAGTTGAAACCAAAAAGTTTTCTTCTGGCGTTGTTCAATTAACTTATAGATTGAATTAAACAAAAGGTACATTTCAATGAGTTTATTGTCACTTTGTTCAACTAAAGGGTACTTTAGTTGAAGAAAACCAACATATAAAGTTAAACGCTTAGGTGTTTGAATACCCTAAGCGTTTTCGTGTTCTAAATATACTTTGCCTTTTAGATGATAGTAACAAGTACCTCTTTTTTAGCTACAACATTTCTGTTTTTTATGATATTAACAGTCATTGAGTGGGTTCCTTTATATGCAGTTCCTTCTCAATGGAAGTTACCTTCGTAATATTGGTATTTGGTTGAATGCCCTAAGTCGTTAATATCTTGAGCCTTGTTACCCTTGTTGTTAACCTTCCACACAATTTCATACGGAGCAGGAACATTATGAACAGCTTCAAATAATAAACTACATCTTTTCGGACTAAGCCGTTCGTTTTTTCTATTAGTTCTATAAGTAAGTTTGGTAGATTTGGTTTGGTAATAATCGGATTTTAGTTTTAGCACATTTATTTAACATTAATCAATAATTAAAACAGCTTTTCCAGAAAAAGTTCTGTTTAATAAACCTTGGCTAACTTCAGCAATATTTTTCCATGAAGTGTTAACTTCAATATTGGTATTTATCTTTCCATCGATTACTAACTGCGCCAGATATTGCAAATCGACTGTGACATTGTGCTTGTGAATTTCTGTACCGAGATAAAAGCGGTACAACATTTGACCACCAGTATGAAGCATATTTCTGAAATTTATTGTTACTATTTCTGAATCAGAATATCCGATTGATATAATACTTCCTTCTGGTTTTAGTTTTAATAAAAGATTACTTAAATTTTCTCCACCAACCGAATCAATCACTAGATCGAAAGGTTCTAGCTTATCCCATTCCTTAGAATCCATATTTGCCATCATTACATGATTTGCTCCAGCTTCTCTTACTTGCCTAATTTTTGATTCATTACGTACAACCCCGATTGTGTACGCTCCACCCAAAGCAGCTAATTGGTGAGTTATTAAGCCTACTCCTCCGGTTGATCCGGTAATTAATACTCGCTTTCCTAATAAATTACCACCTCTTCGTAATGCATATAGTGCTGTTAGTCCAGCAACAGGTAAAGTAGCTGCTTCAGAATAATTTAATGAATCTGGTATCACTGATAAGAAACTGCTTGGGACTGCAATTCGTTCAGCCCAAGAGCCTGCCGGTAATAGGCCTACTACCCGACTTCCTTTTGAAGGTCCTTCTCCAGTTTTCGCTGGTTCTATGACAATTCCGGAAAAGTCCCATCCAGGGAAATAACCATTTGGTTTCTCTAACGCTCCCGTTATATCTCCTCGATTTAATGAGAAGGCTTTTACCTCAATGACTGCCTCCCATGGTTGGACAGCTAGTACTTGTTTGTTATTCTTAATTTTTAAGAACTCTTCTGTTGTATGATCTGTTACAACTGCACGCACCAATGTTTATACCTCCTCGTTTTTTTCTAATTACTTTTGTGTTCCATTTGTATAAAGAGTATACTGAAAAATAATCTTTCACCAAGAGTAAAACTACACTTGAAAGATTTCTAGATAAGAGGTGAAATGAATGAAATCAATTTCTCAAAGCAATATCCTTCATGATGTTCTTAATGAAATTGAATCTTTACGTAAAAAACGTCAAAGTGAATATGCTAATACCCAACATCCAGAAATGAAGCGTTTTTCTCAGCAAGAGCTAACGGATGAGGTTTTTCCTACTTATAAAAATTTGCTTATTGGCCGTTCCTCACGCATTCCTAATCGTGAAACTCTATTGCGCATTGCGGAGTATCTGGAGTGTAATTATGAAGAACGTAATCGACTACTATTGTCCGGAAAATATCTCCCTATTTTTGAAGAAAATGTTTCTGAAAAGGAATATCAAGCACGAATAGACCGAGCAAAATCAATTGTAAAAACCTTTCCTTTTCCATCCATTGTTATATCGCAGCAGTTGAAAGTATATGAAATGAACTCGTCATACCACTTTCAATTTGATATTCCTGAAAAAATATTAGAACAAAAAGATATAAGTCTAGTCGATTTGCATTTTAGCTCTGAATTCAATATTAGAGAGCGCTCTACCTTTAATAAAGAAGCTTTAAAGGGTTGGGAGAATCATGCTATTGAGGGAATACTGAAACTGAAGCAACGTTCCTTGATTTATCAGGAGGGAGATTTACTGGAAATGGTGAGGGAAAAATATGAGGGACTTTACGATGTTGGTTACTACTATAAACAAGCAGAAAATTGTATAGATAATAAAAATTGGAATGAACCAGAAACACGAATAGGCCTGTTTAAGACAGATTTATCTGGAACATTGGTTCCGGTACGCTATCAAGAGATCCGGACCTCATTTGGTAACAACATGTACCCAGAAATTATTTCGTATGTACCTATCAACTGAACATAACAGAATAAACGATAAAATTTCTGTAATATCATTTACATAAAAAGATAATGAAGTGACAATGGTCTGAATAGTTCCATTAAACTAAAGTGACCCTAAGGGTGGAAACTTTATGCTTTATTTTTTTAGAAAATTCTATTGTTGATCCTATTGCCATATCTCATGGCATACAAATAGGGAATTAATCATTTTTTGGTTCTTTTAGTGGATATTTTAACAACTGGAATAAAACTGAACAACGTTATTTCGATTAGAAATAAGTGCTTTGCTTCAATAATGGCAAGGCATTTTTCTTTCTCGAACAACAAAGTTGAGAAGCTAATAACATAATTAGCAGTATTTCCTTTATGAAACTTTGCACAACTTTTAATCGTATATGATGATAAAATAGAAACGGAGGGAGTGTTTTATATGTCAGATCCATTTTATATGGGTGATACGATGTTTCAAATCGTCCCTATTTTTATAGCAGTTATTTTTGTAATCGTTATCGGTGGAATTTTGTTTTCCGTTTTCAAAGGGATAGGACAGTGGCAAAAAAATGAACAGTCTCCAAAGCTAAACGTGCAAGCTCTAGTTAAATCAAAAAGAGCGGATGTTTCCGGTAGTTCAAATATGCATCTTCATCAAGATCACCACATTCATTCATCAAACACACATACGACATATTTCGTTACTTTCGAGTTCGAAAGTGGTGATCGTTCGGAGTTCCGTGTTTCTGGTAAAGAGTATGGTTTACTTTCTGAAGGGGATATTGGGATATTAAACTTTCAAGGCACTCGATATTTAGGCTTCGAGAGGGAAAAATGAGGATTTTAATATAACGAAATCTCGTATGTTTTTTATGAAAAATTAGACCAGCGTTAGGGAACGCTGGTGCTTTAATGTAGCTGGAAATTTTTTAAAACGAATTTTAAATTTTAGTAATTTGGCTATTATTTAGCAAACAGTTCTTTGTTATTCCAGTTTCAAAGGTTTATATAAATATGTGATTTAAAAACATCTCGTCATCATTTTAGTGGGAGATGTTTTTTTATTTTACGCTGTTTTCATAATGATTGTTTCTAGAATCGAAATGGGATTTCCTCAAATAATATTTGCTTCAATCATTTCTATTTCAAGTTATTACTTAATGATAGTTGGTCAAAATCTGATGTTCAGTGTAGACTCTCTATACTTTTTTCATCATCAATGGATTGTAACCTTTAGTCCACCGGTAAAGGAGGAAATATAGTGTCAGTAGATGCAATTGTAAGACGCTAAAGTTAAGATAAATAAGAGGTGAAAGGTTATGTTTAATTTATTGATTGTACTTGGAATGATTGTTTGTATATGGCAATTTTCCTTGGCGAAAAAAAGGAAAGCAAGGACTTCTTTATTTATCGTAATTTTAACCGGTATGATAGTGGTGTTCATGATTTTAGGCATGCTGGCTGTTCTGAAATCATTTGTGATTGTAATTGCCATTATTTTATCAATATTATTTATGTGGGTATTTACAAAGAGGTAAGGGATGCCGGCTTCAATATTCTTTGATTTTTCAAAAATAGGAATCTACCGTATTGACAAATTTAAATAACATAGTTAGAATCAGTAACAATTAATATCTGCATAACGAAGATTTGTTTAAAACATTTCGAGTATAAGAACAAAGGCTATGATAAGAAAGAGTAGCAATCATGTAAACAGACAGAAAGTGACCGGTTGATGAGAGGTGCATGTTGAACGATTGTGAATACATCTTGGAGCTGTATACCGAACAGGAAATCCTTAGTAGGCTATACCGGTTTAGCACCCGTAATCATGTGCTAAGGTATCGTCGTCTAACGACTGTACTTATTAAGATAAGCAATGTGAGTTGCTTATGAATTAAAGGTGGTAACACGAGATGAATCGTCCTTTTGGTCAATCCAAGAGGGCGTTTTTTTATTATTCTTTGTTTCTTATAGAACTTGCAATATTAGAAATAATATTACAAGGAGATGTTAGTATGTTTGTAAAACCTGAAGAACAATTAAAAATGATTATGAAGGGTGTTCAAGAAGTAGTAAACGAAGGAGAATTATTGGCTAAATTAGAGAAGTCATACGCGTTAAAGACTCCGCTTACGATTAAGTTGGGGCTTGACCCTTCTGCACCTGATATACACTTAGGTCATGCCGTTGTTTTAAGAAAAATAAAGCAGATGCAAGATCTAGGTCATAAAGCAATTATTGTTATTGGTGATTTTACGGGCCGTATTGGAGATCCAACAGGAAAGGCAAAAGGCCGGGTAGCTTTAAGTGATGAACAGGTTAAAGCAAATGCCAAAACATACTTTGAACAAATCTTTAAGGTTTTAGATTCAGAAAAGACAACGGTCCGCTTTAACAGTGAGTGGCTTTCAAAATTGACATTCGAGGAAGTCATCAAATTAGCAGCAACAACATCAGTGGCAAGAATATTAGAACGTGATGATTTCCAAAACAGATATAAAAATCAAGTGCCAATCGGAATACACGAATTTTTCTACCCACTAATGCAAGCATATGATTCGGTAGAGATACAAGCGGATATTGAATTAGGTGGTACAGATCAAACATTTAACATTCTAATGGGCCGTACACTTCAAAAACATTGGGGATTAGAAAAGCAAATTGCCATTTTCATGCCCTTACTTGAAGGTCTTGATGGTATAGAAAAGATGAGCAAAAGTCTTGGAAATTATATCGGAGTAAATGAACCAGCAGAAGTAATGTTTAAAAAGGTAATGGAAGTACCAGATAGCCTAATCATTAAATACTTTGAGTTGGCAACGGATGAACATCCAGATGAAATAGAAAACATTAAACAACTTCTTGAAAAAGGAATTAATCCAAGAGACATTAAATTTAAACTAGCTAAAATCATCACAAATTTATACTGGGGAGAAGAGGAAACAAAAAGAGCGTTAACTTATTTTGAAACGGCTTTTAGCAAAAAGGAAGTACCAGCTGATATTCCCAAACTATTAATTGAAATTGGTGCGGAAACAGTTGAAGCTGTCATTCCACAGCTCATTGAAAAAGGATTCGTAAAAAGTAAAAGCGAATTTATACGTTTAGTTAAACAAAAGGGCGTAAAGCTCAATTATGAAAAAATAAATGAAGACGATTTAGACATTGTATTAATGAACGAAGACGTATTGCAAATTGGTAAAAAGCGATTTATTCGTTTCATTAAATAAGATAAAATTCTTTTAAGAGCAAAAATGGAATAACACAACTTCTTATTTGTATGAACAATACAATCGGCTGCATTTGTGAGAAAAGACTGACTGAATTGCTCTAACCTTTTTACAAAAGGGTAAAACGCAAAATTCAACTTTTTTTAAATAAGCGATTACGTTCGCAGTTAAAGTAAATTTTCACCCAAATAGTAGTTCACACACCACTCAAATAATTAGCCGGAACGGTTACGCTGGAATTTTACTGATAATAGTAAGGTGCTCACTTTTTAAGTGAGCGCCTTATTGTGTACAGGGCATGCTACTTCTCAAGCTGCCTGAACCATTAACGTCTGAGGTGACGCCGAATTTCAAAAGGGTACGTGGACTAACGAGGAGTAAGGAGCGAATTTATATTCTCCCATTTGTAAATCGCTAGATTCAATTCGTCACCTTGAATCGTAATCTTCGTTGTTTCGCAATATTGAGCACCTAATTTTTCATAAAACAATCGGGATTTATTGTCTTCCAATACCTCTACAAATATTTTTTTGTAGCCAAGTTTTTTGAAGTGCTCAGATAATTTGCCAACAAGCTTTTTTCCAATCCCTTTGCCTTGGTATTCTTCGAGAATGTAGATGGCGGTCAAATCCCCTGAATGCTCAATAAGATTGGATTCTCTTTTTCCTCCGTCAGCAAATCCTACTATTTGGCCATCATCATTTTCTGCTACTACTACATAATTATCCAGTCGTTGTATATTTTCGATCCAAGATTTAGTTCTTTTTTTATAAGACAGTTGTTCAAGAAAGACATCGGAGACGATTCCTTTGTAAGTGGTTCTCCAGCTATCAACATGCACTTTCGCTATGCCTTCAGCATCGGACAATGCTGCTTCCCGAATGATCATCATAAAAACCCCTCTCTTTTTAGGATAAAAAAACACAAAAGGCCTGTCGCCTCTAAAGAGACGATAGGCCTTACCTAACGTGGTACCACTCTTTTTCGTTTGCCAAAACAAAAGTAAACCTTCTCATCAATTTATAACGGATTTGCTCCGTTTAGACCTGCATGTCAGTCTAACCACTCCTAGGCGAGTTGGGGAAGCTCATTGACTGCCTTTCAGCAACCGGCAGTTTTCTGGACAATTCACCTTCCTTACAACTCCTAATCATTGTGTTATGTTATGAAAATTTTTTATTTATAGTAACAAAATTAGAATTATTTTGTCAATTAAGTAGAATTAAATGAAAAAGGTCATGATTCAGCGCCTTTCAATAAACGTTTCAAATGTTGAAGCCAATTATCGGAAAGCGATGGATTAGTGATTAATTGCTGAAGTGTCTCTTCATCAACGATTTGCCGAAAATAGATTTGATGTGCTTGATATACGGTTACCGCATCTTCATGTCTGGAAATGATGCTGATGCTGTCGTCGAAACGCACTTTTCCTTCTTTAAGAACTTTACCAAAATACCCAGTATAACCAGTTTCTATCATTTTTTTGAACTGCTTTTCCATGCCAGTTCTTCTGTCAATGGTTTTACACGGCACGCGACCTTCTGTAATTTGGACAGTCGCTTCACCGATTTGAAGGATATCACCAATACAGATGGTACGTTCATCTAATCCGGAAATCGTTATGTTTTCACCAAATGCGGCTGAGTCTAGAGTTTTCCCATAATCAGCTTCCCAAAAGGAATAGTGCTCAGCAGGATAAAAGCAAACGGCACGATCAAGGCCACCGTGGTTAACTAAATCTGCCACACCATCACCGATAAATCCTTCCTTCATTAAATAAGCTTCTTTTACTATTTCCTTTTGAATGGCCGTGTTCAATATCTTCTCCTCTGAACCGTAACGCATCTCTTTTGGTTTTCCAATGGCAAGGTTAATAAGTTGGATAGTTTGTGTTTGCATACATTTGTGTCACCTTTCTTAATAATGTTATCGTTTTGTTGGAAAGACGATAAGCTTATGCTGAACTAACTTACGTTCGTACAAAGGCGAGAATGAACCTTTGCTTTCTTTTTGTTACCCATGATCTCTAGTATTGAAGAGTAAAATTAAAAACTGCTGGAATGAAAAAAGCTGTGCATCAGATTAGTTCAGCTCCTTAATTGTTTCACCATATTATTACGAGCTCTTTGATGGGGAGCTATCGATTTCCCCATTCACATATCGCACTTAATACAGGGATATATGATCTCTTATCATTCTACTTTAGGAGGTCTTATTAAATATCACTCTTTTTACAAGGCAATTTTTTTCTAATGGTTTTAACTGATCGGTTAAAACCTTTTGGGTAATTGATTAAAATATCGTACTCTATTGTTTTGACAGGATCCTTGACTAAGAAAATAGAATGATCCCTTTCCATTTTCACCTGCAACCTGCATGAAAATTTATTTCCTGTATTTATAGTTTACCAAAGGCTGTCCCTCCAAAATAGGCATAAAAATGTGGATTTCCCACAATTTTATGCATTATTTCTTAAATATTACCGCTTATTATAATAGAAAATGGTTTTGTTAAATAGAAGTGTTGTTAAAATGATTACAAAATTCAAAATTATTTGATTTAGAATTTACAATATATTGAAATCTGTTATAATGACATTCGAAAGGTTAAATTTGGATTTTGAGTAAAAAAAAGGAGGTATTATTAGTGAAGAAAAAATTGTTTAGTAGTTTAGCAGCTGTACTTGGTCTATGTTTAGTGTTTAGTGTTAGTGTATTTGCCAACCAAGATGAAAGTGATTCAAATAATAGTACAGAGAATGTCGTAGCTACTGCTGTTCCTACATGTGTTTTTACTGTGCCTCGTGGTGCGCTTACTGCTGGTGTAAGATATGATTTTAAAGTTGGAACAACATCGACCAATGGGCCGCATGTATTTTATTTTGCTCCAGGTGATAGCACTATAAGACAGCGTTATGATGGTAGAGGAAATGAACAAAGTAGAACTTTTTACCATAGCTATCCAGGCTATCAGTACCAAAAGTCTTATACTGCAAGTGCTCAAACACAAGATCAGTTAAATATCTCACGTGTAGTTAGTAAGAGCATCACCGTAAAAGCATGGTAAAAATGGAGAACTGCTAATATTTTTTACTCTGGTTCTTATCGAATCAGAGTATTATTTTATATGGAGGTGAACGTCCATGAAAATCACCCTTTCTAAAAAAAGGAAAATAATTCAATTGATTCTTCTATTATTGATTATTTTTATACTATTATCTTGCTCGATGTTGTCATTAAATTCTGCAAATAAAACTATACAACAGGATATATATGATTTCTCAAGAGGCGATTACGATATTTTGCTACGCCCGGAGAATAGCCAAACTCCGATTGAGAAAAAATTAGGGCTAGTGGAAGAAAATTATTTAGGTGTTGGCAATGGTGGGATTTCTATTGAACAATGGGAGAGTGTAAAGAATCGAGATGACGTTGAAGTAGCAGCACCAGTTGCGGCAATTGGACTTTATACCGCCAGTGCCATTAACTATTCTTTACCTGAAAGAGGCGACTCGGTCCGATATACAGTAAAATATTCGACGACAGATGGAGTCAATACTTATGATTTAGGAGAGACATATACGGCTTACTCATTTCCAGATCCTAATCGGTTTTCTGATTACTCTACTATAACCGATCATTCACTAGTCAATGTATTTTGGGGAGAGTATCCGTCATTTCTTTTTCCACTAACTTATCATCAAGTTGTAGCAATAGATGTAGAAGAAGAGAAAAAATTGACCGGCGAGGATTATTCGAAGCTAGAAGTGAGTTCTTCAGGGTTAAACCCCGATTTTGATGAAATTCCAATCCTCGGATTAAAAGATGCCAATGTTCCATTAAAAGCTTCAATACAGATTGAAAACATTGACCTTAGTGAGGATGATATACGGAAACTTAAGCATAAATATAAAATTGATTCAGATAATGGTGTTGGCTTTGAGGCATTGTCATATCGGGATAAAGAATTACATACCCAGTTAATGAAAGAAATGGCTGAAAAAACATCAATCTCGACAGAAATATATGAACTTGATTTTTCGAAAGCAATATCTCCATTCTATGATAATTATTTGTATGCGGATAAGGATTACCATTTGTTGAATTATGAGGAGCATCCATCAGAGGAAGAAATGTGGGGTACCATTGGTTCTGACAGTCAAAAGACTTATTATAGTGTTGGTCCTGTTAATTATCAATTTTTAGGTAATGAAATATCCATTAAACAAATTGGAAAAGATGAGAAATCAGATATTCCTCTTTATCGTGATATACAAAAAGAAATCAATTTTGTTACTGAAGGTCCAAATGTGATAGAGGGTGAGGGACTTTACTTTAAACATGTCGGATATTTTGAAGTAGATCAACATGAAGAGAAATTAGCCGCATCCCCACTAGGTATATATGGAATTCATCATACCTATTTAGCTAAAGATAAAGAGACGGTTTTACAACCTACATCATTGCCAGGAAGTTTTATTACAACTCCGGCACATGGGCTCATCTCTATAAAATGGGCAGAACGATTGAAAACAGATACGCCTATTGATGCCATTAGAGTCAGAGTAGCTGATATTTCTGGATACGATAAATCTGCAGCCGATAAAATTAAAAATATGGCTGCGGAATTTGAATCTGAGGGATTCACAGTTGATATTGTTGCAGGTGCATCCAATCAATCATTGACCATTAATGTAGAAGGAATTGGTGAGGTTATTCAACCTTGGACAACCTTGGGCGCAGCAGATACAATTCTAAAAAGCTGGGATATTAGCAAAATTATTCTAGTTACTTTTTTTATGATGGTTAGTCTTGTCTATATCATTTTTAGTTTCTCGAACTTAATAAAGTCTCGTCGAAATGATGAATTACTTCTAATGAGCTTTGGATGGAAGAAAGAGCACATTAAAAGACTGCGCTTTAATGAGTGGTCTCTGATATTAGGCATCCCTTTTATGTTAGCTTTTATTATGATGTTAGTGGCTAGTTTTATTATGAAAGAAACCTTATTAATTATTAGTTTAGTTATTGTTTTCATTATCGTTTGCTTATCTATGTTTCTAATTGAAAAAGTTCACAAATTAAATGTCAAACAGGAGTACTCTCCTGCGAGAAACGGGACAATTACTTGGAAAAACACTTGGTATTATCGCAGTCATATTACTTTTTCCATGTTTCAAACCTGTATAATGACAATTGTCTCAATATTTTTAACATTAGTAATGGTACTGCAAGAAAAGCAAACTACGCAAACGACGTTAGGTATATATGTCCATGGACAAATGGAGTGGTTTTATAGTGCCTTGCTAATTTTTCTTTATTCGCTAACCATTTTAACCTTGATAGAATCATTGCTTTCCCTATGGCAACAACGCTCAGATGAAATAAACACTTTCCATCATATTGGATGGAATAAAAAACAATTGTACAGTTTTTATTTAAAAGAAGTAGCGTTATGGTCAGGAATATCTGTTTTTATAGGTGTCCTTATAAGTGTAATTAGCTATCAAATATTATTTGGTAGGATCGAAGATTCACTAATATGGGTCGGAGGAATTGCGGTCATGCTTTTCACCATAATTTTATTAGTTTCTTTGTTCGTATTGTCCAATGTCCTCCATAAGTCAATTAATCTTGGATATAAGAAGGTGCGCTAAATGCAATTAAATGTGGTGAATCTAAATAAAACGTATAAAACAGCAAGCGGAGAAATTCAAATATTAAAAGATATTACATTTAATCTGGAAGAAGGTGAGTGGATCACCATTTTAGGTAGATCGGGCTCAGGTAAAACGACATTACTACAATGTTTGGCAGGTCTCCTCCCCCCGGATGAAGGGAGCCAGATACAATTTAGTAATATATCCATAAGTGAAGCAAATGAAGATGAACTGCAAAATTATAGACAAAAATATTTAGGGTTTATCTATCAAGATTTTAAATTATTTCCTCAATTTAATTGCTTATTGAACGTCATGCTACCTTTGCTTCCTTTTGAGAACAAGAATAAAGTGAAAGAAAAGGCTCTTCATCTTCTTGAAAAAGTAAATTTATCTGATCGATTAGAACATTTTCCATCACAACTTTCAGGAGGTGAGAAACAAAGAATAGCAATTGCAAGAGCGCTTATAAACGACCCGAAACTATTAATTTGCGATGAACCGACTGGTAATCTAGATGAACGAAGTCGAGATGAAGTCATTCAACTCATAGTAGATTTGAATAAAGATGGTACAAGTGTCGTTTTAGTAACACATGATCGAGAATTAATGAATTTGGGACAACAAATATTAGAATTGAATTGAGAAAAGAACGTACTATCATGCGATCAAAGCGCTCGTAACCGAGATTGCTACGGTCAAACACATACATGTAGTCCTTGTTCCTCTACCCTGATTTCAAGCTGACCTTGATCGTGTTCTGTTGCTTTTGTTATGCCTGCCTTTTCAGAGGAGGATTCGCTTTTTTATAATGAAAATGTAAATTTATACCTGCTTTTGTTTTACGGAACTTAGCACAGCTATATTTGGTCAAATTAAGTAGTAATGATAAGGACTAATAATTTTTAAAGCATTACAGGTTTTGTGTTTAGTGTTTTGGGATGAACTTGCTCTAGTAAATAAAAAAAAGCCAATGAAATAAATCTGATGGCAGGGTTATAGGTAAAGGTCAACTTGGTGAACAAACATTAACTATTATGAGTGAATTTTGAAAAAATAATGTTGCATATTGAAAAAGGAAGGTTTAACGTCAATGGTTGGAGTTAAGGCTACCTCGCTTCGCTTGGTTGCCTTTCATATGATGATGGATGTAGCATCCATCATCATATGAAAAGGATATTTGCTATCCTCCACTATCCGATATGAACTCCTATTCTTTTATACTTATGTGTTAGTAGTATTTTTGCGGAAATCTCTCAAAGCATCTATAACCAAAAGCATTTCGCTTTATGACTTTTGTCAGGTTATTGATCCTTTCTAAAAATCCATTTAAATAGTTATAGACAAAACTATTTAGGATTTCAGTCTGCCAGTTCCTAAAGGTTTGTATCGCCCTACTTATTTTTGGTAGACCAGTTTCTTCCACTCGTTTGATGTTGCCAGTATAGGCTAAGAAGGTAGAGTGGGCGTCTTGTGACATAAAAGCATATTAAATAAGGAAATACTGGGGAAGATAAAGAAAATGAGTGAATTATTTTTACACAAATGTAAAGTCATATGAGTTGGTGGGATAAATCATTGAGAACAAAATACAATCATTTACTTTTATTATGTTTCTTTAGTTTGGCTTTTTTTATCTTTTTAGCAATGGTATATGATTCTGATTTCGTAGAAAATATTGATCTACAACTAATAAAGAGTATTCAAGGGTTAGAACATCCAACATTCACTTATATCATGAAGTTTTTTAGCTATATCGGTGATAAAGTTCGAGTAATTGTGATTTCAATTATTATCGTATTGATTTTATATAAGGTATTTCATCAACGAATTGAAATCATTCTCTTTATTATAGTCCTAGTTGGTTCCGCGATTTTAAATGTGCTACTTAAATTTTTTTTTCAAAGAGAACGACCTAACTTTTATAGAATGATTGTTCAAGATGGGTACAGTTTTCCTAGCGGACATGCAATGGCAGCACTATCCTTGTATGGCATTATTACCTTTTTGTTATGGAGACATATTCCTAAGGAAAGCGGCCGAATCATGTTGCTCTGCACTAGTACTTTATTTATCACCCTTATTGGAATAAGTCGTATTTACTTAGGGGTGCACTATCCAAGTGATATTGTCGGTGCCTATTTAATAAGTGGATGCTGGCTTCTTTTCACAATATGGGGATTTATTCAAGTAAAGGGAAAAGATTGAGTGTTTTTTCCAGGCGAACTCCTTAGTTTAGTCAGAAAAAAGAGGATGATCTTGTTTAGCTTTCGATCACCGTGAGTAATGAAACCTTAACTAAAAAATGAATTTCAGGGAGAAGTATTACCGAATGGGAATCGTCTTAACACCGAAGTAGAATCATGGATTCCAGTAAATTAAAACCACTAGTTCAAAATGAACTGGTGGTTTTAATTGTGGAATAAAAGTGAGATTCATTTTTAAATACTCTTCAAGAAGTCAGCGAAAATTCTGTTGTGAAAGATTACATACTTCGTTTCCCACTTTAGATCCATGAAGTTTACCCTCGTTCAATCGGATATATTTTTCAATAATGTTTGCTACTAGACCGGGAGAACGTGCTTAAGTTCAATTATAATGCTTCAAAATGAGCAGTAGAATGGCTTTAAGCTATAAATTCAGTTAACGTTGAACATTTTTTTGGCAATGTGAATTTGCAGCAGTGGAGTTTATATTACATTTGGATTGTGTTAGAGTCGTTAACTTGTGAGCCATAAATGTATTTGCAGTCATTTTGCGGGGCTATTGGTCGTGTATTTTGATCGTCGCCGATGAAAGGAATTATCCTTGATAGGATTATTACTGAGATTACCACTGCTTATTATTGACATGGAATGTTTGTCCGGCTTTATTTAATGACAAATGTAACTATCGAGGGTGAATGGACTTTGGAATAATGGAGGTAATAAGTTAAGAAAGGATGAACAATATGATGATTGCTTCTATGCAAGGTGTTGTGAAAAGGTATGAATCACAGCTTGTGTTGGATTATATAGATTTAGATATTCAAGAAGGAGAAATTATCGGTTTGCTTGGTCCGAACGGAGCGGGAAAAACAACATTAATTCAGACGTTGACCGGAATTACTGCTTTTGAACGGGGGAAAGTGGAGCTTTTTGGACAAACAGAAAATCCGTTTTCCAATCAAAATAAGGAAAAAATAGGTTTAGTTACGCAGGAAATTACGGTATTTGAAGAATTAACAGCAAAGGAGAACTTGCAATTTTTTGCAGGGGTTTATGGGTTAAAAGGAGAAGAAAAGAAAAAAAGAGTAGCAGAGGCATTGGAATTTGTTGGTTTGGCAGATAAGGGAGGAAAGATGCCAACAAAGTTTTCTGGTGGAATGAAGCGTAGATTAAATATTGCTTGTGCCCTGACACATCGACCAAAACTATTGATTATGGATGAACCAACGGTCGGAATTGATCCCCAGTCAAGAAATTATATTTTAGAAGCGGTAAAAAAATTGAGAGATAGTGGTACGACGATTTTATATACAACCCACTATATGGAGGAAGTTCAATCCATTGCTACTAGAGTGGTGATTATGGACCAAGGTCAAATTATTAAGGAAGGTACAGTAAATGAACTCATTCAAACGGTGCAGCACGAAGAAAAAGTGAAAATGGATGTGACGGATCCTGAAAGAGTCCCCATTAAAAGTTTAGAGAAGATAGCTGGAGTTAAAAAGGTTGTCGTATCTGGAAGCCAAATCACCGTTATTTCAGCTGTTCATTCGGGTAATTTAGACCGAATCCTCTCCATTGTGAAGGAATATGCAGGAGTACTAGGAATTCAGGCTGATAAACCTAATCTAGAAGACGTCTTTCTTACGTTAACAGGTAAGCAGCTAAGAGATGGGGGGGACGAATCATGAGAGTTCTTTCAACAGTGAAGTATACAGCATTAAGAATGCTGAGAAACTACATCGTTTTACTGCTCCTGCTTGTCGTTCCCATCATTTTACTTACAGTATTTTCTTTTATCCTTTCAGGGGCTGTCACAGAATCAGGAGTCCCATATATTAACGAAACTTCAATGTCCCAGATATTTGTTTTTCAGTTGTTTGGTGGTTCAATTGTCATGTCCCTCATCTACAATGATCTATTTACAGAAAATAGAATGAGAATGTATGCTTTACCCTTTAAGCAAACGATGTATGCTTTTTCGATTATGATGTGCGGTGCTTTATTTTCCATTCTACTAGGCGTTGTATTAATGGTGTATTCTCAATTTGTTCTAGGTGTAGTTTGGCAGAATTGGTTGTGGATGATTTATATTATTTCCTTGATGGCGGTTTTATCGGTCATTGTTTGCTTGATTTTTACGTTTTCTGTCAAAAATTTTAAAATTGCTGAACGATTAAGTGAAGTGTATGGGATTAGTTTTATAGTCTTAGCTGGGTTATTTTTTCCGATGCCCGAGAATGGTTTTTTCGATTTTTTCGGATCATATGGAAATCCGCTGACTTTATCAATAGATTCAGTTCGCCAGATGGGGCTATCTAATCCTGAAGGGGCTTGGTTTCAAGCGAATATTCTCTTAGGAGCAATTATCATCTTATTTATTGTGATGCTCATTTTAGGGAGGCGGAAAATAGGGTGACCATTTTTAAATTTGCTTTAAAAAGAAGTTTCAGTAACACAACTAATTTAATTTTTCTTACCCTTTTCCCGATCGCTTGTATCTTTTTGCCAAATGGAGAAGAATGGCCTTTTCTACCGTATGGTTATCAGTATTTTGGTATTTTAATTTTGTTTGTCGGCATACGATTAGCAACGATTATTCTTGAAGATCGAGCAAAAGGAGTGGTTAAACGTTTAGCCGTTGCCCCAATTAGCCATTTTCAATATTTAAGTCAAAATCTACTAGCCTTTTCGGTTATTCTTATTCTACAATGTGCCATTGTCGTTTATGGTGGTGTGCTTTTTGGGCAAGAGCTTTATCAACCCGGTTGGCTCTTCATTCTATATGGATCTTTTAGTTTTGCTTCATTAGCGATTGCATTAGCATGGATTTCTATTTATCGTAACAAAGATGCCTCCTTTCTGGTTTATATGTCATTAATCTTTATTATTGTTGTTCTTGGTGGATTGCTGATTCCAATTGAGATCTTCCCTGATTTGTTAAAACGAGTAGCGGTCATATTCCCAACCTATTGGCTAGCAGAAGGCCTTAATTGGGTTGTTTTTGGAGAAGATCTTCTCGATTTTTTATTGATTAATGGGGGACTATGGCTTTATACCATTGTATTCGTCATTATTGGAAGTACGAGAAAAATAAATTAAAGAGGTTGATAAGGATGAAAAAGCGAATGGAACCGCTTCTATTTATAAATGGCTGGCGTTTTTTAATGATGGGTGTCTTTATTCATTTATGGGTGATAGATGACTCACAAACCAGCTCATTTATCCTTATCCTCCTGTTACTGCTTCTGACTTGTCTACGTTGGCGCTTTACATTGCCAGTTTGGTTTGTACTAGTTGATATTCTTATTTGTTTTTTCTATGTTCCATATACGGATATGGCTTATTACGGTTTCGCATTGCCTATTTTTGAACTTGCTTTAAAAGGAAAAGGCCTTTTTTCTCTTTTCCTATGCGCCGGTGTATTTTTTGCACAGGCATCTTCATCCTTCTTATTTTGGTTTTTCTTCCAGGCTCTCTTCTTTGGCGCCTTTTCATTTGTTTCCATAAAAAATCAAGAAATGTATAGATTAGACGTAGATGAGCAACGAAAAGTTCGCTATGAATTGGAACGAATCATAATAGATTTACTGGAAGCGAATCAATCGGTTTCCCATCAGGCGGAACTAATGGAAAGATATCGGATTTCAAGAGATCTTCATGATCATTTAGGACATGATTTAACAGGTGCAACACTTGCCTTACAAGCATATGAATATGTTCAAGAACCTGAAGAAGCAGAGAAAATTCTGCAGGAGGTTAAAAATCGTTTAGAGCGTAGCACGAAAAGCTTAAGAGACACTGTCCATAATATGACACCAATGACACGAATCGGTGTTGAAAGCTTAGAGAGTATTGTGCAAAGTTTTCAACAAAAGGAAATGGAGTTCAAAAAGTCTGGAAATATGCTCTTGGTTCCGGCCCATAAATGGAGTTTGTTAGAATCGTGTGTGAAGGAAACTTTAACGAATGCTGCCAAACATAGTAATGCTACAAAGGTTGAGGTGGATTTACAGGTGACAGAATCGATTGTACGTCTATCAATCCAAGATAATGGTACAGTTAAAAAACTGGACCATACAGGAAGTGGGTTAAGAAGTTTGCAAATGCGCTCCCGCTCCATGGGAGGCAGCTTATCAATTAGTCAAGAAAATGGTTTTTTAGTCGTTTGTGTGATTCCTTTAGATAAGGAGGTGTTGAATGGATGAAGGTTTTGATTGTAGATGACGATCTGCTTGTTTGTCAAAGCTTACAGTTACTGCTTGGAAAGGAGCATGATTTGCAAGTCATTAATATAGCAATGAATGGACAAGAAGCGATGGAATTATGCCAAAATGAACAACCGGATGTGATTTTAATGGATATACAAATGCCAGTTGTCAATGGAATTGAAAGTACAAAAAGAATAAAAGAACAATGGCCTTCTATCCAAATTATGATGTTAACGACGTTTCGGGATGAGAAAAATATTAGATTGGCATTGAACGCGGGAGCGGCAGGATACTTACTAAAATCGGCATCAATTGAAAATATGGCCCAGCAAATTAGGGCATTAAAAGCAGGCTCAACAATATTAGATGCAGATGTTTTAAAAACAATTACGGAACCAGACAAAGCAGCCTTGGAAGGTTTAACGGAGCGAGAGGCGGATATCGTAGAGTTAATAGCGCAGGGATTTTCGAATAAGGAAATAGCTGAACAGCTTTTTTTGAGTGTTGGAACTGTCCGAAATATGCTATCGGTTATTTTAGATAAATTAGAATTTCGTGATAGAACACAGTTAGCAATTTATTATTGGCAAAGGAAACAAGAGTGAAAAATGAAGGAAAATCGATAGATGATAGAGGTGTTAACACGATTAAATGATGATAGTGGGATAAGATCTTCAGTGGTAAAGGGTTATTTTTGATACATGAAGTTAAAAAACAATCATATGTTGTGATTTGGAATAAAAAAAGAGACCTTCTCAAGGTTTAATGATATCCTCGAGCCAGTCTCTTTCCTAAGGCTTTCAGTTTATTATAAATGGAGTCTATTTAGACAAAGAATCACAGTGGCATTCGTTAAACCATAAAAGACGTTTGTTTTTTTCAGAAGGTTTCACACTTTTATTTAGATAAAGATATACTTTCCCGTAACAGATTGGATATTTTCTTTTAATTCTTTTGGAGTTCCCGTTGCAATAACTTGTCCACCTTCAACTCCGCCATTTGGACCCATGTCAATCATATAATCGCTTGAAGAAATCATGGGAACATTATGTTCGACGATAATGACGGTGTTTCCCGCATCTACTAAGCGATTCAGCAATTCGTGAAGGTGTGTAATATCTGAAGTGTGGAGCCCGCTTGTAGGCTCATCTAGTAAATAGAGTGTATGCCCTTTTTGAGAACCGCTTAATTCTTTTGCCAATTTCAAGCGTTGCCCCTCTCCGCCAGATAACGTGGTCAGTTGCTGTCCTAAAGTAAGGTATCCTAATCCAACATCGACGAGTAGGTTTAATCTTGTTTGTGCTTTTTTCCCAGAAACAAGTTTTTGTGCGTCTTCTACATTCATTTCTAAAAAGTCTGAGATCGTAAATCCTTGAACTTTTACCTCAAGCACATTCTCTTTAAATCGTTTGCCTTTACATGTTGGGCAAGTTACTTGTGTATTGGAAAGAAAATGGAGATCGACGTCTACTTTTCCCATTCCTTCACAACGATCACAGCGGCCCCCAGTTGTGTTGAAAGAGAAAAATTTTGCTGTAAGTCCCAGCTCCTTTGCACGTTCTTGCTCCGCAAAGAGTTTGCGCAGATCGGTGTAGACATCAATATAAGTAGCGACATTTGAACGTGCCATCCGAACTAATGGACTTTGTCCAATATTTATCATGGAGTCGATTTCTTCCATTCCAGAAATATATTCGCAGCCTTCTTGGGTGGCTAAAACATCGAAAATAAGTGTTGACTTTCCTGAACCGGAAACGCCTGTTACAGCTGTGAGAGTTCCAAGCGGAATGTCTACAGAAACTTGTTTTAAGTTATGTTTTGTAGCATTGTGAATCGTGATAGATTTTCCATTGCCTCTGCGGCCTTTAGAAGGGAGGGTAATATCCTTTCCAAGCGTGCGCCCCGTGATAGAGTTAGGATTTTTCATGAGATCAAAAGCTGTTCCCATTCCGATAATCTCACCACCAAGTCGCCCAGCCCCTGGACCAATATCAATTAAATGATCGGCTGCCTCCATAACGGCTTCGTCGTGCTCAATTACTAGAACCGTATTTCCTAAATCGCATAAACTCTTCATAACAGCTATGAGTCCATCTGTATCCCGGGGGTGCAAGCCAGCAGTAGGCTCATCTAAAATATAAAGGACACCTGTTAATCCAGAGCCTAAGATAGAGGCAAGACGTAATCTTTGCGCTTCTCCTCCTGATAAAGTAATGGCTTGTCGATCAAGAGTTAAATAACCTAAGCCCACTTGTAATACTCGTTCAAGTCGTTCGTGCAAATCATTTAAAACAGTGGCTAAAATGTCATCCTCCTCATGGGCGAATTGTTCAGTGGTGTTATTTACCCAATGTAAGAGCTCATTCAAAGGGAGAAGGGAAAGCTCAGGCAACCTTTTTTCGTTCACATGAACGGAGCGGACTTCTGCACGCAATCGTTCACCGTGACAGTCTGGACACACTTCTGATTTGAAAAGTTCGGCCACTTGTGAATGCTCCCCATTTTCTTTATAGGAACGCCACAGTGCATTTAAGACGCCAGCGAATTTTCCTTCTGCAACCGTCCTTGGCGGTTTAATATGGGGGAAGTGGCGTGTAAAGCGTTCGTCTTCTGCTCCGTAATAAAGAAAATCTAACTCGATGTCTGAAAAGTCTTTAATCGGTTTGTCTGCAGTAATCGATAAGTGATAATGCTTACTTCCAGCTAAGACGACATTTGTATTGTATTCTCCCCAAGAGCCAGACCAAATGCTTACTCCCTCATTATTTAAAGGTTTCTCTGGATTAAAGAGTCGTTTTAAGTCGAGCTCCTTCGCAACACCTAGTCCTGAACAAGTTGGGCAGGCGCCGGAAGGTTTATTAAAGGAAAAATCAGCACGGGTCAACCGTTCGTGGGTTTTCTGACAGTTGTTGCATATCACTACTTCTTCGTTTGTCCCAGTTGGTAATGAATGAAGAGTTTCGCCACAATTTGAGCATGGTCGTTCTCCTTTTTGTTCAAAGAGTTTTCGTAAATACGTATAGAGATCGGTTACGGTTCCAACTGTTGAGCGAGGATTTCGATTGGTTACATGTTGGTTAATGGCAATGGAAGGAGAGAGCCCGCTGATTCGCTCAACCTTTGGCCGTTCAAACACATCTGGTGCTAACCCGCTTGATTCTAAAAATTGTCGATTACATTCACGTTCGAGGATGTCAAAAGCAAGAGTTGATTTTCCAGAACCGGATGGCCCAGTAATGACCACTAATTGATTTCTCGGAATGTCTAAGCTGATATTTTTTAAGTTATTCTCTTGTGCTCCTTCAATGCGAATGGTGTCTAACATTCAAATTTCCTCCTTTTTTATTTTTTAAAAGCTTTGCTAAACAAGATGGTTGATCGCTCATTTCGTGTGAAATTAAGTTTTCCCACTTCTTTCAATGATGCTAAAAAGGTCATTTGATTTCCATGTGTGAGGAACAAAAATTTCCCAGCAGAGAGAAATGAGCCAAAATTGCCTTTCGAAAGAGTAAGTTGAACACATACCTGCTGTATTGGTGCTTTATCAACTTTCGACTTGCCCTTCTATCTTACAACTTTGATGCAAGCCCCCTACTTGAAAGAAATAATGCTTGCTCTAATGGGAGAGGGATTTTAAAAAGTTTAGCATGTTCTTTAATGTTGTACTTTAAGGATGAGCGGGGGATAATAAGGGATAGGAGGTCGATGTAGCAGATGAAAGGGATTGATATAGCAAGACTTTGCCATGTGTCAACTAGCACATTAAAGCATTATGAAGAATGGGGCCTCGTCCCGGAAGTTCCTAGATCTAATAATGGTTATCGGGAATACTCAAACATTCATGCAGCGTATTTTCAATGTATCGTGAAGATGAATATTGGGTTCGGGATGAAGTTTGTTCGAGAGGTTATGCCAATGCTCCAAAATGGAGAGACGATCCAAGTTTTATGGAGAATTAACGAGGCACAAACTGTGTTACAAAAGGAAAGGCGTCAAGCGGAACAAGTTGTAGAGATGCTAGAAGTTGAGGAAGTAGAATGGTTTGAGCGAAGTCGCAAGAAAAAAGCATACTATACAATTGGGGAAGTTGCAGAAATTGCCGGTATCGCCCCTTCTGCAATTCGGCATTGGGAAAAGGAGGAATTGATTACTCCTATTCGTCATGATGAGAGCGGGTATCGCCTCTATTCACCGGAAGATGTCAGGCGTGTCCTTATAATTCGGACTGTTTCTCGAGCGGCATGGTCGTTGGATATTGTTAGGGAAGTATTATCTGAAACAGAAAATCAACATATAAAACGGGCAAAAGAAATGGCTCTCCAGTCATTAAAATATATTGATCAAAAATTGATTGCTCGTATGAAAGCTTTCAAAGCATTAACCGAGTTATTGGATCTCATTACGAATGAAAGCGATATATGGAATGAGGAGCCAAGAGGATATATGGATAAGCTTTTTTAAGAGACGTTGCATTATCCATGCTGATAATCCAAATGCGAGCGAGGGATTATTCAAATAAGTTAATCCGGTTAATCTGGGACGCGCTCTCTCATAAAAAAGAAATTGCTGTGCAATTAAGCAGAAAAACCCTATTTTTTCATGAGAAAAAGTATTGGTGCAAAAGAGAGTGTAGTATACAATAAAAGCTTTTTTAAAGAAACCGAGTTGGTATATCAACAGTACCGAAAACAGCGACTTCTCATTCTGTATGCTGCTACTGGATCTGTTACTCCGTGTTAGAACTAAGAAGGAGTAAGCTATAGAGGTGTTCAGTTTACATAAACAAAATGAGAGTATGGAGCAGCATCTTATAAGAACAACCATCTGCAAGTTCTCTTCAGGCTAACACCTGTCGCTAGTAAGTTTAATTTTGTTTTAATTCTGCTACTCCAAGGGCAAGTTGCTTCCATAGTGTGTTTTCTACACGTTCCTTTAAAAGTTGGTCACACTCGACGATGAGTACAACTTCTGAATTTTTTCCTTTCAGTAATCGCTGTTTACTTTTCATAACCTTTTTCATAAACAAATCAATGATGAACCCGATTATAAATCCGCCACCGGCACCGATTAGTCCCCATATAATAGGTCCCCATTCCATTTCAAACCCTCGACTCGCCCCCACTGTTGAAAAGAGAAAAGCTAGGATCATTCCTTTTGATATGAGAGAAACGCCATCAGATTGATGAAGATTATCGAAAATTTTTCGCTCCTCTGTTCGGTTGTTTAAAGGAACGGCTAAAATGTTTTTGACACCATACTCTTCTAATTCTGTCATCGCTAATTCAAGATAGGTAGTATGTTCAAAAGTGGCCAAAATTAACATATTATTCACCTTGCTTTCTTTCTTTAAGCTAAAGTTAAAATTTTGATAATGGCTCCTTAAATATTTCCTTTGCTCCTCTTCAAACAATTTATTGTTCTCAACTGTGCTCGTATAGGAATCAAAAATCGTAAAAAAGTAAAAAGAAGGTAAGTATAAAAGCCATTGTGCATCCAAGACCGCATTTGATTTATTAAGATTTCCATTTACTAAGTAGATGAGTGCTTCAAGGAAATGTGAATTATACATAAAGATTGCAGTCCAGATGAGTGTAAAGCCAGCGAGGATAATTCTATGAGCATAAAGCTGACCTACACTAGGAATGGTAAGAGACCAAAGAATCGCCATGATTGGATTTCGCTTATCCAAATAATTAATTTCAAAAGAGCCTATGGAGAATGAATTAAATGGAGCATCTTCTCTTTTCGCAAGGGTATGAATATTATTCAGGTCAACAGTAGTGCGATAGCTGTCCCATATGGCAAAAAGATAAACAGGGATATACATTAGAACCATTTTTAAATCTAATATTTCTTTTGCAGCATCAAAGTTTCCTGTGAATGAATAAACCATAGCTTGATTAAGCTTTGTTGTTTGGTTAATATAAATTTCCCAAACAAATAAAGAAAGGCCTCTAAAATATTTGTTTAAGAGAAAGTGTCCAAATCCTGGAAAATGCAACAGACCACATTGCGATCGTCCAAGGGTTTCTCTTATGGATTTGTGTAGTTCCAAAAATACTTACATGAGCTTTGTAGCGTCTAGCTTTATTGGTATTTTGGAAATTATTCATGCCCTTCCTCCAATAAACTTCTATATCGGTAGTATTTTCCTGTTTGTGTAAAGTTTATCCTTCACAGATGCAACTTAGTGAAAAAATGAAAAAACTTAGGTGATTAAGCGCAGCTGTTTTATTGATCATAAAGAATTAATCTTAAATGTTTATGTCATACTACATTTAAGAAAATTTAGGAGGGCAATTGAACTTGGAATCGGAAAAACAAGCAAATATTGAATTATCTTGTACGGAAATCGGTGGTCTCTGGGGTGTTTATTTTCAAGAAAGCATGAGTTCTTGTTTTCTTACCTATTTTTTGCATCATCTTCAAGATGAGGAGATTATTCCGTTAGCAAAAGAAGCATTACAAGTTTCACAAACTCGCTTAGAAAAAATAAAAGAAATCTTCCTTGCAGAAAATTTCCCGATACCCGCCGCTTTTTCAGAGGGAGATTTGAATTTGGCTGCACCTCCATTATTTCATGATATCTTCGTCTTAAGCTATGTTTATATGATGAATCGGTTAGGAATGATTAATTTTAGTTATACTGCTTCAAACAATGTGCGCCTCGATGTCCTTGACTTTTTTACGGAGTGTATACATACATCAACAGAACTGTTTGGTAAAGCGGTTAAGATGATGCTGTCGAAAGGTATTTATGATCGGCCACCTAAAATGAACTACCCGAAAGAAATTGAGTTTGTGAAAAAGGAGTCCTTTCTTTCGGGCATTATGGGAGATAAGCGCCCTTTAAATGCCATTGAACTATCTGAAATATTCTTTAATATTGAGCGTAATTACTTTTCCGTTCTCATCATGCTTGGTTTTGCTCAAGTAGTAAAAGACAAACATTTGAAAAAACATATTCTCAAGGGAAAAGATGTTAGTGAAAAACAAATCTCATTTTTCAATCAGTTGCTTATGCAAGAAGAGCTTCTTGGAACGGTGACTGTAAGTATGGAAGTGACCGATTCCACTTTGTCACCATTCTCAGACAAGCTCATTTTTTCAATGATTAATATTTTAAATTCCGTAGATATTAGCTTAATTTCACATGCGATGTCAGTAACAATGAGAACAGACCTTACAGCTCAATATAGTAAAATTATTGCTGAGGTCATGCTTTACGCCAAAGAAACATTTGATATTGTCGTCGAGAGGGAGTGGATGGAACAACCCCCGCTTGTGACAAATAGAGAGATGTTGATTCGCAACAATAATCATTAGTTGATTTGTGAGAAGCATTATTAATAGGTATGATACGAGGGGCTGTCCGATAAGTCCCTAAAATAAAGCAAGTGGAGAAAAGCAGCTCGTTTTTCTCCACTTGCTTTTGTATTATATGGATCATTCCCTGAAAGTAGCTGGCGGATGCCAGCTACTTTCAGTATATTGTGGGCTAATGCCACAATTCCAAACTCCACATGGACCTTATCAAGACCCCGTAGAGAAAACCTGCGGAATGAGAGAATAATTGTTCATTTGGAACTGCTTCGACCATTTCATCTACTACTCGTGCAACATGATTTTCAGGGATTAGTGATTCGATATCAAAGATGGTTTGAATTTGATGGTTGTCATAGGGTTTGAATGTAGGAGCTAACTGTCTTTTAGGAGGTGATTTCTCATCAACCTCTGGAAGAAGAGTCATTTGAGTGTTATAATTTGAAATAGTAGTCTTTGGATTACACATAAAAAATCGTCCTTTCTAAAATGTTGGTTTGGTCACTTACATTTTACTAAATAGGGCGATTTTTTTTGTGTACTTTTTTATAATTAAATGGATTTATAAGCCAAAAAAAGATTAAATATAGGTTGATTGGAACGGAAGGCACGAAGACTCCTGCGGGATGACGGGGCAGGGGAGACCCCACAGGCGCTTAGCGCCGAGGAGGCTCCCCGTACCGCCCGCGGAAAGCGAAGTGCCTGGAGTGGAAATCAACAACTCCATTTAACCATCTACTAAAAAATAAAGGGCTGTCAAAGGTCAGTTACCTGACTTTTTGGACAGCCCCATTTTTTTATTGCTTAAGAAAAAGCTGAATGGCAGTTTTTTGAAAAAATTAAGTAACTTATAAAGCAGGATGCAGTTTTTAGCAAATTTTATCTTGTTTTAATTTACTCCTTTAACGGAATACACCGAAAAATGAAAGTGGAGTAAAAAGCTTGTTAATGAAGGTCTTATTTAATATAATAAAACTATAACGTTTTAGTTTAGGAGGAATTATTTTGGGGCTGAGAAATTAAGAATTGGTGAATTAGCTGAAAAAACAAATGTTACAAAGAGGACAATTGATTATTATACACATCTTGGATTATTAGAAGCGGAACGTTCCCCTTCTAATTATCGATATTATAACCATTCATCCATTGACCGAGTCCATTTTATTGAAAAGCGGAAAAAGGAAGGGTTATCTTTAGAGGAAATTAAACAAGAAATTATTGAAACTTACTCACAGGAAGTTGATATATTAGAGTTAAGATTGAAGATGAAGGATTTGGAAAAGGAAGTTTCTGGCATTCTTACTCATCTTGAAAAAACAGATAAAAAAAAATATGGGGAAATTAAGAAGAAAATTTCTCGTGAGAGCTTGTCTCTAATTCAAACATTGCTTTTATTTCTTAGCTAAAGCCATATTAATATGGTTTGACGGAGTGTTCCATTTTTTTATCTTTATGAAGAGGTAATGATTTGATGCCAAAAGACAATTGAGTTTGTTTTTATTATTTTTGGAGGTGAATCCCTCAGGGAGAGGGAAATAATTGGACATATACACGATTTCAAACATTTTTTTATTGATAATTTTACTTGCGTTGACGGCATTCTTTGTTGCTGTTGAATTTGCCGTTGTGAAAATCCGAATGTCAAGGATTGATCAATTGATAGCAGAAGGGAACAAGAAAGCTGTAGTAGCAAAGAAGGTTGTCACTGATCTTGATTATTATTTATCTGCCTGTCAGCTGGGGATAACGGTTACAGCGTTAGGATTAGGTGCTTTTAGTAAGCCGTTTGTTAAACATTTGCTGTATCCTGTGTTTGACTGGTTAAATGTATCTGATGGAATCGCTTCAGTCATTTCATATGGGGTGTCACTTGCTGTAGTCACATATCTTCACGTTGTAATAGGAGAAATGGCACCAAAAACACTTGCGATTGAGTTTTCTGAGAAAGCAACGCTGCTTTTAGCGGGTCCACTATATTGGTTTGGAAAGGTTATGTATCCATTTATTCAAATTTTGAATGGTACATCTCGAGTACTCCTACGCATGGTTGGTGTTCCAGCAGCAGCACATGAGCAGGCTTATTCGGAAGAAGAACTTAAAATTATTATGGCTCAAAGCTTCCATGGTGGGGAAATTGACCAGACCGAGCTGAAGTATATAGAGAATGTTTTCTCTTTTGATGAGCGTGTTGCAAAAGATATTATGGTACCGAGAACAGATCTTGTTTCGATTGATAAAGATATGAGCTACGAAGAAATTATTAAAATTTTAGATGAGCATAACTATACGCGCTACCCAGTTGTTGAAAACGGCGATAAGGATCGGATTATTGGAATTGTCAATGCTAAAAAAATGTTGAGTCATATCGTTGCTGGTCGAAAAAACAAACTTGAAGAATTCATTCTTGATGTACCACATGTAGTTGAGGCAACAAGTATTCAGGACATCTTTTTAAAAATGCAACAGGCTCAGGTTCATATGACTGTTGTCATGGATGAATATGGTGGAACAGCTGGTATTATTACACTAGAGGATGTTTTAGAAGAGCTTGTTGGTGAAATACGGGATGAATTTGATGGAGATGAGGTAGCCGATATTCGTATGGCTGGTGAAAATATGTATATCATCAATGGCCGTGTACTCCTTTCTGAGCTTGAAGAAAAATTTGGTTTGGAATTTGAAGACAGTGAAGATCTTGATACAATTGCCGGTTGGATTCAATTGAAAAATCTTGATGTTGTAGAAAAAGGTGATGAAATCGTACAAGGTCGCAATGTTTGGACAGTCGATCAAGTGGATAATTATCAAATAAAACAGGTTATTTTTCACCTGAATAATGAACAAGAAATAGTCAAAGAGAAGGAAGCTTCTCTACCATTATCGGAAGCATCTTGGAGGTGAATCCCTCGGGGAGAGGGAAATAATTGGACGAATTGATAATAGTAAATTTGTTTTTGATTGCACTATTCATCCTGCTAACAGCATTCTTTGTTGGCGCGGAATTCGCTATTTTAAAGGTTAGAATGTCTAGAATTGATCAATTGATTTCTGAAGGAAATAAGAAGGCAAAGTTAGCAAAGAAAGTAGCAAAGGAACTGGATTATTACTTATCTGCTTGTCAGTTGGGAATTACTATTACAGCTCTTGTACTGGGTGCTTTAGGTGAACCAACTGTACAAAAAATATTACAACCTTTGTTTGAAGAGTTTCAGGTCCCAGTAACTGTTGCTACGATGCTTTCATATTTCATTGCATTATCTATAGTTTCACTTCTACACGTTGTGATTGGTGAGCTTGCTCCCAAAACATTAGCCATCCAATACGCAGAAAAAATGACGCTATTATTGGCGCCACCACTTTATTGGTTTGGACGAGTGATGGGACCAGTCATTCGGCTCCTAAATGGCTCTGCCAGACAGCTTCTTAAATTATTCGGTGTGAAGCCGTCAGGCCATGATTCGGTTCATTCTGAGGAAGAGTTAAAGCTGATTGTTGCTCAGAGCTATGAAGGTGGAGAAATCAATCAAACAGAGCTTGCTTATTTAAAAAATATTTTTGCATTTGATGAAAGACAGCTAAAGGATATTATGATTCCTAAGGCTGACATGATTACAATTGAGAAGCATCAATCTTTAGATGAAATGATTGAAGTGATTGATAAATATGATTATACACGTTATCCAGTAAATGATTTAAGTAATAAAGCAGAGGATTTTATAGGATTTATCAATACAAAGGAAATGCTTACAAGTATTGCCGCTGGAAGGAATGGTAAGATTGATGATTTCATCCACGAGATTCCGCGGTTTAAGCAATCAATTTCGATTAAGGATGTTTTTCTTAAGATGCAGCAAACCCGTACACACATGGCTATTGTGACGGATGAGAAAGGTGTTTGTATTGGTCTTGTTACGATGGAAGATATTTTATCTGAAATTGTTGGGGAAATACGGGATGAATTAGATGGGAATGAAATGTTGGCAACAACCATTTAACAAATAATAAAAAGAAGTGAGAATTTAGAGTAGAGATTGACGCAATTGAATAGCTCCCTTTTAGGAAGATGGATCAAAACTAATTTCCTTCGAGGGAGATTTTCTGTGGACAAACATAACAGCTTATCAGAATGATGATTGATATGGATGGTTCTTGAGAGTAAAATTTTATGTTTCCATTTATCAATGGGGAAATATGTTATGAATATAAGGAATTTTTGTAGCTGCAGTGGTGAGGGCATCCAAAAATGTCTAAACGGCTTTAGTCCCTTGAAATAGGACGCTAAAGCCGTTTTTAATTTTTGTATTCTTCCTCTGTCTTTTATGACAGGGTGAAGCTCAGTTATTGTGTGACAACTTTTCTTTTTTTTACAATCACCCATATGATGAATAAAGCAATGGGTATTAACAAATAGTTAGCATATTGTCCAAATAATTCACCAGCCTTTTCCCATTGAGGCCCAAGACTGTAGCCTAAATAAACATAAATTGCTGTAACTGGGAGCATGGCTAAGTAAGTATAAAAAATAAATTTCCACACGTTCATTCTCGCGATTCCACACGGAATGGAAATAGCTGTTCGAACACCTGGAACAAAACGTCCTAAAAAAGCTACACTTCCACCATGCTTTTCGAAAAATTGCTCTGACTTATCCAAATGCTCTTCTTTTAGGAGAAAGTATTTCCCGAATTTCAATATAGCTACTCGGCCCCCGTAACGGCCTAATGCATATAAAGTAAGCGGACCAAGTACACCACCGACTGAACCAGCAAAAATGGCTCCAAATAAATTTATATTACCTTCGTACACCCAATAACCAGCCAACGGTAGGACGAGTTCAGCGGGTACAAATTCAAATGTTAACGCAAGCATAATGCCAAAATACGATAGATCTTTAAAAGCCTCCATCATTTGCAAAATCAAAGTTTCCAATAAGGACTGCCTCCTTACACAATATTATAATTTGGAAAAAAGCAAACATATACTAGATAGAGGAAATCCTCTTTCTCCTTTGCATAGATTAGAGAGGCTTGTTTATGTTCACTAGAAATTTCGTCTATGTGCCTTACACAGTTTTTAAATTTCTTTATCATAAATAGGGTACTTTTATATTGAATCTCCTTTTCATTCATAAAGTCAATCAAAAAAGCTCAGGAAAAATAAACCTGATTTTGTTCCCTATAGATGACAGTTTTTTTATTTTTTGTATTCAAATTGATGGTGTTGATGGTGAGGGAGGGTTTTAATAGCGGAGAATAATCATTAATATTCTGAATATTAACTCTCTGTTTAAGAAATAGAAGAAACGACTTGAATGATGCTTTATTCGAAAAGCGTGTGCTTAGATTTTTTTAAGTGGGCTCACGTATTTCTTAAAAATAGTTACTTATTCTTTTGAATTTTGGATAATTCATTATGTATTCTATCAATTTTTCTGCTTAATTCTAGTACTTTCGAATGGTCTAATCCAAATATTCGTCCAAGCTTATTCATTTCTTTTCTAAGCATTTCAAATTCTTCTAGTAACTTTTTCTGATCCATGGTTGGTAAATTCCTTTCTTGGTCATAACATGCTCATAATGGCGACATTTAAACAGATCATTTTGCTAAGGTATAAAGATTTTCCCTTTTGTCTTTATTATAATACAAAAATAGTCCTTGTAAGAATAGAAATAGTAATATTGTCACTAAAAATGCCTGCACAGACTTCTCATGATTGTCTAAAATTTGGTTAAAGTGAAGGTGTTTTATGATGTATAATGATGATGTATCAACTGCAAAGTTACTTGGTTTTAGAATACGTGAGTTGCGAAAGCTACGTAAAATGACACAAGAGCAACTAGCCGAAGCAATTGATTCAACAGGAAGTTATGTAGGTCGTTTGGAGCGCGGGGAAACGAATGTACAATTACATACGCTAGAGAAAATAGCCGAGGCATTAGAGGTCAATGTATCAGCTTTATTTGACGAGGAATTGCAACAGGTTTTCAAAAATGAAGTGATTCGGGAAACGGTCTTATTGATGTCGGAGCAAAATGAAAGTCGGCAAAAGAAGGCATTGAATATTTTAAAGGAGCTCTACAAACCTGACTCCTAATGTGTACAAGTACTTAAATCAGCTTGAAAGGGAAGGATAGTCTTTATATAAGGGCTATCCTTCTTTTTTTGTCATCATACAAGGGAGAAATGTCTACAAAGTAACCTTATTCTTCTATTTCGGATTGGGGAAAGAGGAATTTCATCTATAAAGATAGAAGAACATGGTATCGATAAAAAAGAGGAGGATTAGTTATGATGACGAGGGAAAATGTGATCAGAAACTATTTTCAGTCGTGGATTAACAAGGATAGTTCAAAGCTGGATGAGACATTTTCTATAGATGCCGTGTACAGTGAATGCTATGGCCCCGAATATCATGGCGTAGAAATGATCAAGAAATGGTTTCATGATTGGAACAAAAAAGGTTCTGTTTTACAATGGGATATAAAACAATTTATTCATCAAGGCGATCTGACTGCTGTTGAATGGTATTTTAAGTGTGAGTATAACGGAAATGTTAGCGATTTTGATGGGGTTTCATTAGTGGAATTTAATATCGTCAACGAGATTGTAAATGTAAAGGAGTTCCAATCGGAGCTGCCCCATTATTGCCCTTACGAAATGATGGATGTTTAGTTTAATATAGGAATAGGGAAGCTTTAAGCTTGGAACTCTCTGTTTAACAATAGGCTGTGTTAAACAATACGGTTGTTTGTTTGACACTTTCGTTTCAAGTGCCTTTCAAAATTTGCTGAATGGTCTACGATTCCATGAAACAGTAGGGGCAAACGAGATTTTCTCCATCGTTTCATGGAACCAGAGAGAAGATGAGCTAAAAATCAACACAGACATCATAATGTTTGAAAAAAAGGAGATTTATATATGGATAAAATTAATACGCTCACATTAAAACATTATTCACATGAACATTTGGAAGCGTTGAATGCTTTTGAACTACCTGAAGAGCAAGCTCAGTTTACATCTTTGCCAAATCATTATCAGGAAATAACAGATGGACAGCATCGAATTGTCGTTCTTGAAAATCAAAAACCCGTTGGCTTCTTTTTATTACATACTACAAATAGGGTAAAGGAATTTTCAGAGAATCCACATGCTATGCTGCTGACTGCGTTGTCCATCAACTTTGTTGACCAAGGAAAAGGCTATGGAAAAGGTGCGATGTCACTATTAAAAGAGTTTGTTAACAAGGATTTCCCGAGCTGTAACGAAATTGTTCTTGCTGTTAATCACAAAAATATAGCTGCTCAGCAAATGTATCGTAAAGTCGGTTTTCAAGATACGGGTAGAAGGAAAATCGGTCCGATTGGTGAGCAATTTATTATGAGTTTAAAGATGTAATATCTACGGTTAACCAGTTGTTTTAGTAGTAAGAGGGCTTAAAGCACTGATGCCTTTAAAAGTGCCTTTACTCGTTCTTTAATTTCAAACGGCAATGGTTGCTTTAAGGCTTGTTTCAAAATTTGAGGATGTTTAACCCCTGAATTTTTTAGAAACTCTTCAATTAGCAGTGCTTTATTCTGCTTATTAGGGATCAACCAATATAAAATATACCAATCTTCTAATGAGCAGAGCGGGATACTTACTCCATTTATAGTTTTGCTATCAACAATTGAAAGACTATTGAAAGCCATTTTATAGATGCCCTCGTGATGTTGAATCGCAAATCCTCCCATTACATCAACATCCATATTTTCAATGAGATATTTGGAGAATGAGGTTGTCCGAAAGGGGTCGGTACTCACCGCTTCCTTACGCTGTCCGATAGTTGATAACATTTGATTCAATTTATATGTGCTGTTTTCCTCTACCAAAATATCAATATCATTTGGATTGTCCTCTAGATTATAAAAACTTAGTAAGAGTGAGCCGCCAAGTCCCCATGTTATCTTCTGATCAATTATTTTGCCACCAATTATTGATAACGTTTTTAGCACTTTTTATTCTCCTAACATTAATTTTCTGTACTCTCCTACTCAATATAACATCTTGAGATGAGTCTCTTGTAGTTTTTTTCATTTTTGTATGTATTATCATGCTCGTTTGTTTGGGTTAATAATAGTTTAGGGTCTTATTTATTGCCAAAATATATTTGAATTAATTATGAATAAAAGTTTAATTGTCCTAAATGGATAAATAGTTTTAATTGAGACCTCGCACAATATGTTAATATAAAGTGAAATTTACAAGAAATTCCCTTAAAATCATTGTCATTAAATTGGAATAAAAGGGGTAGATATAAATGAAGAAGTCATTACTAGAAATAATTCGTATTATATTCATTATGGCCTTTTTAGGTACTTTATTGGGCCTTGTACTTAGTAGTTTTTATTCATCATTCAATATAGAAACGGAAAAATATGGATGGATTGGAGGCGTTTCAATTCTTATAGTTATTTTTATTCTTTATAGAAATAAATTACAATTCAGCGGATGGTATAAGTCAAAGAACAATAAAAAGTTATCAAAATCATCATTCACTTTATTATCAATTTTCTCCATTTTGCTAGTATTGCTGCCGGTATTATTAAGTTATTTATACTAAAAAATAAGAAGTAAGTCTTCATATTTATGTTTAATAAATAAAGTACAGGACTTTGCATTTTATAATTGCAAAGCTCTACACTTATTTTGCAATACACATGAATATGAAGGAATTATTTTTGCTAAACCTAACTACTTAAAGCAGCTGCAGCAACGCCTAATACATTTCCACCACCACCATGCTTAATTTTTTGCGTTAGTAGTTGCATATGCTACTGAAGCAATGTATTTAAATGAATCATCAACTCTGCAATGGTTTTTACTTTTACAAGTAGCATTTAAATATTTATTCTGTACTATACCTACATAGCTGCCCCCACTACCGAATAATCCAAAAGCGACATGTCTAGTTCCTCGAGAGATTCTTTTGTAATCGTAGTAGCAATGTTTCCTCCAAGCTATGATTGACAATTCCAATATCGGCCCAAATTTTTCCGATTACATAACCTCCAATAGTATCATCCGATCGTTCGTTCTGCAATCAATTGCCAATAACGCTATTTTAGTGGATTCTTAAGTCTTAATTCTTGTAAGTAACGGGATAACTCTAGTTCTATACGAGTTATTGTTGACAAAATGCGACAAATGTTGACAAAGTGTCAACACGAAGATATATTGAAACAAAGAAAGAAGAAGGGAATATTAGATTATGGTTAAGGTAGATAGAGATAATAATGGACTTTGCCAGCTTTTAAAAGAGATGATGGAAGAACGTTCATGGTCGCTGCGAAAATTGAGTGAGTCAACAAAAATTGATAAAGCGACGATTTCGAAAATAATGAATGGGAAAAGAAAGGCGAATTTAACACATTTACAAAGATTCGCAGAGAGTTTTGAAGTGCCATTACAAAGATTCCTTTCAGCTGCTGGATATGCAGTTGAGAAAAAGGACAACAAAATGTTAAGGGACTATCAATTGACATTGGAAACAATGCTGCCATTTTTTGAAGGCAATCAAGTGTCGAAAAAAAGTTTAACGGTAGAGGAGATTGAACGGGAACTAGCAAAATATGAGCAATTTGCGCAAACAAAAGAGGGAGAAGACACGATTGTGCGCATGTTCACGGAAAAGCTTAAAAAGGTCGATAGCATCGGGCCAGCGATTAACCACCTAAAAGACTTTTATGAACAATTTCGTTTAAAAAAAGGGTCGGTGAAAGAACTTTCATGGATTGGTGGAGCCTTACTGTATTTTATTTTGACTTTAGACTGCATTCCAGATTATTTATTTCCAATTGGCTATTTGGATGATGCGATCGCAGTCCAGGTTGTATTAACAATATTAAAAAAATAGCGAATGATAGATTAAGATTTTCATAGACAATAGCAAGATCGAAAGGAGAGAGTATGGAACGAAAAGAGCCACAAATTGATTCACAACTATTATTTATTTTATTCGGACTATTTATTTTTAGTTTGGTTGTTGTTTATAGTGCTTCAGGCCAATACCAGGTAGATGACCCATTTTATTACGTCAAGAGGCAAGTGGTTTGGTATATTATTGGTTTTATTGCGATGACAGTAGTAATGCACTTTGATTACGAGTTGTTAGAGAAATGGGCTCTCCCATTATATGCGGTCGGATTAGGGTTATTGCTGTTAGTTCATTTTTTTGGAACATTAAAAAATGGTTCGCAACGCTGGATAAGCTTCGGTTTCTTTGAACTTCAGCCGTCAGAGTTTATGAAGCTCTTTTTAGTCCTTTTGCTAGCTTATTATTTAAGCAGAGTGGGGGAAAAAAGTTTAACGTTTATGCAAAGCATTCCAATAACTTTGAAGTTACTCTCTTTCACGATCGTCCCCTTTTTTCTCATTTTAATTCAGCCTGATTTAGGTTCTGCGCTAGTAATTGCTGCTGTACTATTTACATTAATTGGTGTCTCCGCTATTTCCTATAAAATAATGCTCCTGTTATTATCTGGATTTGCCGCTTTAATTACTTGTTTAGTTTACCTGCATAATCATTTCTTTGATATTTTCATTAAAATCATTAAACCGCATCAACTTGAAAGAATATACGGCTGGTTAAGCCTGGAGAATTTTTCGTCGAGCTATGGTTATCAGTTGACTCAATCTATGCTTGGGATTGGTTCAGGGCAAATAACAGGTTCAGGGTTTAATCAGGGTAGCCAAGTCCAAAGTGGCAGGATACCGGAGGTTCATACCGATTTTATTTTTGCTGTTATAGGGGAGGAGTTTGGATTCGTCGGTGCCTCAATTTTAATTTGTTTATATTTGCTGCTAATCTTTCGAATGGTTCATATTGCTTTACGTGCTAATACATTATTTGCTGTCTATATTATTGCGGGTATTATTGGTTTAATTGCCTTTCAGGTATTCCAAAATATCTCCATGACAATAGGGTTGATGCCGATAACCGGACTGGCATTGCCGTTTATCAGTTATGGGGGAAGTGCCCTTCTCACGAATATGATCGGTCTTGGGCTGGTGTTAAGCGTGCATAAAAGGTCAAAGCATTACATGTTTAGTAAAAAATAGATGCGGTTCTGTAGGTGATGGCATGATTTTTAGAACGCTTAAAAAGTTCGATTATATTTTGATTATCACCACAATCATAATGTGCCTCTTTGGTTTAGTCATGGTTTATAGTGCTAGTTATCCGTTAGCGCTGGAGAATTATGGCGATGAGAGATATTTTTTTTCGAGACAGCTTAAATCTTTCGCTATTGGCATTACCTTGTTTGCGGTGCTGGCTTTTATTCCGCATCAGGTTTATAAAAACCTTAGCCCGCTCTTTGTGGTTGCTTCGCTCATGCTCCTAGTCATGGTGTTAATTCCCAGTGTTGGAGTCGAAAGAAATTACTCTCAAAGATGGGTGAGAATCGGTTCTTTTATGTTTCAACCGTCAGAAGTGGTGAAGCTTGGGATGATTCTGTATTTTGCTGCTATTTATGCAAAGAAACAGAGGTATATTACTGATTTTCGTAAGGGTGTATTGCCGCCATTGCTGATTTTAGCTTTCGTTTGTATGTTGATTCTACTACAGCCAGATTTAGGCACCGCTACGTCACTTCTTCTTGCCTGTGGAGTGATTATCGTCTGTTCAGGAGTTCGATTTATCCATCTTTTATTTTTAGGTGGCATTGCGGTTTTGGGTGTTGGTTATTTTGCTTTCAGTGAGACCTATCGCTTAAAGCGGCTGCTCTCGTTTCGAAATCCTTTTGCTGATGCCTCCGGTGATGGGTATCAATTGATTAATTCCTATTTTGCCATTGCCAACGGTGGAATAAGTGGAACCGGGATAGGTAATAGTGTGCAAAAATTCGGCTATCTTCCAGAAGCACATACAGATTTCATCATGGCGGTAATTATTGAAGAGCTTGGACTTATTGGCCTTTGTGTCGTCTTGATTTCGTATTTTGTTATCATGTACCGCGGTTTACGGATCGGATTAAAAACGGAGGATCCCTTTTCTAGGCTGCTAGCTATTGGCTTAACCTTTCAAATGATGATTCAAGCCTTCTTTAATTTAGGAGCTGTGTCGGGATTGCTACCAATTACAGGAATTACCTTGCCCTTTGTTAGTTACGGAGGTTCTTCGTTAATTATGCTGATGATTTCAATGGGAATTTTAGTCAATATTTCTACGAGCCATACTAGAAATTCTCCGAGATCCTCTGCGAAAAGCAGTCGTTATCAAATTGGTGCTGTGAAAAACTCTGACTGATTAAACTAGTACAGCTTTTAGCACCTAAATAGAAGTATATTGCAGCTATTTAGGTGCTAATGGTATTCCGCATTAGCTGACCTTAAGCGGTTCGCTTTTCGGAGGGGGTCTGTTTATTGGCAGTCCCGTTTTCTTTCAAGGATAATAAGATGATCATTCCAATAATGCATGCTGTACCACCCCATTGGAAAGTTCCAAAAGGTTCTTTAAGCCAAAACACCGTAGTGATAACAGCAGCTAATGGCTCAACGCTGCCTAAAAGGCTCGTCTCTTTAGGAGACAGACTTTTGAGGCTTTCGATATAAAACCAAAAGGCAAGCATGGTACCAAATAGGATTACAAAGAACAAGTACACATAGGCCTCAACAGGTAAGTTCAATAGATCGATCCGCCAAGGGGGGTGGATAAAACTCAAGGCAAAACTGCCGATAATCATCGCCCACCCAACAATGACGAGTGAATCAAATTGTTTGAGGAGCGATGCTGCATATAAGGTATAGAATGCAAGAGCGACTCCAGATAATATTCCCCAGACAATCGCTGGCAACGGTACAGATAATTGCGAAAGGGTGCCATTTGTTAATAAGAAAAAGGTTCCGATTAATGCGAGGGAAACAGTCAGAAAATCTCTCCGTGTTAACACGGTTTGTTTGCGAACAATTAAGTAGATGATGATCATAACCGGTGCTAAATATTGTAAGAGAGTTGCTACTGCCGCATTTCCGTGTTTTATGGAAGCCATATATGTATATTGGACTGCAAGCATGCCAAGTAAACCGAAGATCACTAATTGAATCGCTATTTTTCTGTTTTTCCATACAGCAAAAATTTGCGACCGTCCTTTACTAAAAAATTGAATAAATAAAAGCAATAATCCTGCTATCAGCAATCGGGTCGTTACGAGCCAATTTACTTCAATTTGATATTGTTGAAAAAGCTTTTGCGAAACTGTACCACCGATTCCCCAAAATATTGCGCCTGTTATGACAAGTAATATTCCCTGCCATCTATTCATTTTTTTCTCCACCTTCAATATAAAAATAGTGCTACAATATACTCAATAATAAGCTTTAAACCCTTAAAAAAATACAAAAATCGAATGTAAAAATATAAATATATTGAGGTTATGCGATGCAAATTAAGAATTTTAAGATCGATGGCACTTTAAAAGAATTAACGGAGCATCGAATGCGTGAATTACCACTGGCATGCTATGAAACTACGATTCACGATAATATCCATGGATATATACCGCTACATTGGCATAATGAGTTTCAATTTGTTTACCTTGTCAAAGGGGAAGCCATTTTTCAAATTAATGAGATAAATATCAAGGTTGAAAAAGGAGAAGGTCTCTTTATTAATAGTGGTTGTGTCCATATGGCAAGAGAGGAGAATAATTCTGGCTGCACCTATATTTGTTTAAATGTCGCTCCTAATTTCGTTTTATCCCAAGAACTTTATACAACTCTCGTCGCACCATATGTCGAAGCTACTAATATCCCATTTTTACACTTGCTTCCAACTCAGCTTTGGGCCAATAATATATTGACTTCCATTTTGAAGATCAATCAAATAATAAAAAGCTACCCGCCATTCTTTGAGATCGACATATGTACGCAGCTTGCATTCATTTGGAAAAATCTCATTATGAATGGAATTCCATTAGAATACGAACAGAAAGAAATGCGAAAGAATCAACGAATAAAGCAGATGCTAAATTGGATTCATCTTCACTATGATGAAAAGATTCTTTTAGATGATATCGCCGAAGCAGGAAAGATAAGCCGTTCCGAATGTTGCCGTTATTTCAAACGAATGTTAAATACAACGCCGTTAACTTATGTGAGTGATTATCGGATTCAAAAAAGTTTAATTCTACTGCAGCAACCGGATTCTAATGTTACTGACGTGGCATATCAGGTGGGATTTAACAGCACAAGTTATTTCATTGAAAAATTTCGTAAATGGATGCATATGACCCCATTAGCATATAAAAAATTGAAAAATCATTGAACATTGAAAGCGTTGAGTTGTGGATGATTTTGTTTATCTATTTAGCCGTCAGCAAAGAAAGTCGTTTTTTTTCCTTTCTGATAAGAACTTGTTACAATGATATTAGATATTTTTTACAAATTTATGCTCAACATGAAAGGACGGATCATATGTCGATAGCGGTGATTTACGGTGGTGCACGGCAGAACGGAAATACAGAGCAACTAACTGAATATGTGATTGAAGGATTGCAGAGTGAGAAATTTTATTTGCGTGATTATCATATTCTTCCAATCGACGATCAACGTCATTCTGAAAGGGGCTTTCAAGATCTAGGAGATGACTATAATAGTGTTATTAAACGGGTCATGGCACATGATGTTCTGATTTTTGCCACTCCGATTTATTGGTACACGATGTCTGGTCTTATGAAGAATTTTGTCGATCGCTGGACTGAAACGTTGAGAGATTCTGAGTTCCCCCAGTTCCGTCAAGAAATGGGAAGCAAGAAAGCTTTCCTGATTGCCGTGGGTGGTGATGAACCACATATGAAAGGTTTACCCCTAGTTCTTTCGTTTCAGCATATAATGGGTTATTTTGGTGGGAAATTGGATGGTTATATTTTAGGAAAGGGAAGTAAACCAGGAGAGATCTTACATGATAATGCTGCCTTGACAGCAGCTGAGCAATTACGCAAGAAATTGAGCTAGGACGGGAAATAGTTTAGAACGAACTGTCTGAAAGTTCCGATCTAAAAAAGCAAATGAAGAAAATAACTCATTTTTCTTCATTTGTTTTTTATTAGACATAACTATACAAAATGATTCTATACAGGAACGTAATGGTTTATGGCGCTATGGCAGTTTGGCTATTTAATGTATTGGCCTTGTTAAATAGAATTGTTGTTAAAATGAGCCAAAACTCAACACCGACATTTAACAGAGCCAATGTATTAAATAATTACTCAATACAAAAATGTATATTTAAAATAATCGTCAAGCGATTGCTAATTGTATTAACGAATAGGGTTGGGTTTAGGTTTGTGTTAGTAAAATTCTTTTTCGGTTTGGGAAGGGGTCAAAATGAATATGGCAGAGGAAATCATAATTACTCCATTAAAAAATGAATTAATTGATGACCTCAATAAAACAAATGATGATTTTAAAGTGTTTGGTAAGGTTGTACCCAGTTTTCAATCAGGAAAATGGTCTTTTGAAGAGAATCTATTCGATGAAACGAAAGAAATTCGTTTCCCAGATGATAAACTCGATTGGAGCCAATATATAAACCGGGAAGATAAGGCTCTTTTTTTAGCCTATAAGAATAATCATTGCATTGGGCAAATTAGAATCATTAAAGATTGGAATCGCTTCTGTTATATTGAAAATATCGCGACCAAAAAAGAATTTAGAGGATATGGAATCGGGAAGTTGCTCTTAACTAAAGCGGAAGAGTGGGCAAAACAAAGAAAGCTTATCGGAATGTCTCTAGAGGCTCAAGATGATAATCTTGGAGCATGCAGATTTTATGTGAAACAAGGATTCATCCTAGGTGGAGTTGACACAATGAAACAGTCCTATAATCCAAATATAGGAACCACTTTGTATTGGTATAAGTTATTCAAGTAACGGGTGCAATCGTTTAATGGAGCAACCAGTTATTAAAACAAGTTGCTTAATAGAGTATTTCTTTATTCTAACCAGATCGTCGAATAGCTTACTTTCGATGATAAAATTTCAATAAAAAAAGTTTAACAAAAAACAAAATGGTACTTTAACCAGAAAAGGGTCTATTATAATTAAGGCTGTCTTATTACGGAACTTCAGATATAAAATGTGCAGATCGGTAGAATGATAAATTTAATTTTTCTGTAAATTAGTAGTAGATACTATTAGTAAGTGATATAATCGTTATCACGGGAGAATGAATAGCTTATTTCTACTGTGCACTATAACACCAAAAATATATCTCCTAAAGGAAGATTCAAAATGAGAAAACGAAAAGTTGGGATTTTACTATATGATTATGTAGACATTTTAGACTTTTCTGGTCCTGCTGAAGTGTTGGCACTTACGGCTAATAATAAAGTTGAACAAGCGCTAAGCTTATATAAAAAGGAGTTATTACCTACGAGACCTTTTGAAGTGTATACAATTGCGGAAACAGAAGTAGAGATAAAAACACATTCTGGGATAAAAGTTAAACCCGATTACAGTATTGATAATAGTCCCGAATTAGATATCTTAATTATTCCAGGTGGCCCGTTGAGGGCAGTACAATCTATCGTTAAAAATTCCAAGATAATAGATTGGATAATTAAACATGAAAACATTGATTACATATGTACAGTATGTACAGGAGCCTATATTTTGGGAGAAACAGGTTTACTAGATGGAAAGAATGCAACAACCCATCATTTAGCTTTAAAACTATTAAAAGATAAATATCCAAAAATTCAAGTGTTATCAGATATAAAGGTTGTACATGATGGAAACATCATTTCTTCAGGTGGTGTCTCCTCAGGGATAAATATGGCACTGTATCTTGTAGAAAAAATTATGGGAAGAGCTACTGCTGAAAGAACATGTAAAACGATAGAATTTACATATCACTAAAACATATTTCCAGTTTTCACTAACGGGTGCTTTAGTAAGATAAGATCCATAATCAGAAAGCCCTTCAATAGACACCCATTGGGTTGTTGAAGGGCTTTTTTAGATACAAAAAGCTATTACAATTCATGGATTAAATGCCCAATAAACGTAATAAGAGCTTTTAATAATTGAGCCTTTCTATATAAAAGGGCTCTTTTTGTTTGCCGGCATGTTTACGAGCTAGGTACCATGTCGACTTCTAACGTGTACATCCTTTAAAAATAAATCCTCTGTTATGCCTTTCTTTTTATTTACTTATCTTTTCGTATTTCTCTATGAATTTTACGAAGTGCTTTCTTTGAACCTCGTTCAATATCATGATTTAGTTTTCTGGTTTTATAATCAATGAATAAAGTGTCTAAATCATAGCCCTCTGGATATAATTCTGTAGCTTTTAATTCTAAAGACAGTCGTTTTTCATTTATCTCAATAAATTGATTTTGATAAAACACAGTAACGTTATAGTACTTGTCCCTTTCTTTGTACACAATTCCGAAGTCGTCATAGTCAAGTAGTTTGACACGATCCCCTTTTTGGTAATTGATAATATTCTCTGCTTTTTCAACAATTATATTTGGCTTTCTGATTTTGCTTTCAGTTAGTTGTTCCAATCGATATTCTTTCTTTTTCATATAATCTTCGGCTCTTTTTAGAACATTTTCCGGAATGTTCATTCTCCGTGAGATCCATAATGCATTACTATCTCCGGATTTTCCGATGAGAAGCTTATATAATGGTTCCAATGTTTCATTATCAAATTGCATGGCAGCGTTCATAAAATCACTATGCATTTCGGAAAAACGTTTTATTTCTCCATAATGCGTTGTGGCAACAGTCATACATCCTTTTAGATAAAACTCTTCTAATAGGGAGATTGCTAAAGCTGCCCCTTCGTTTGGTTCTGTTCCACTGCCAATCTCATCAAATAGTAAAAGTGTATTGTTGTTAACCGATTGAAGTATCTCTGATATGTTTTTCATATGTGAAGAGAATGTACTTAGTGCATTTTCTAAACTCTGATTGTCACCGATATCTACAAAAATATGGTCAAATACTGCAATTTCCGTTTCTTTTGAAGCTGTAATATGGAACCCGGACATAGTAGCTAAAGTAACAAGACCAATTGTCTTCAGTACAATTGTTTTTCCTCCTGCATTAGGTCCAGTAATGATCAAGCTTCGATAACTGCCTCCAATCTGAAATTGAAGGGGAACAACATGACCTGATAATAATGGATGCTTGCAATTGATTAAGTTCATCTTTCCAAAATTATTGATTTTTGGCTCAATTCCATCAACATGCTTGCTGTATTTAGCTTTGGCAAAAGTCATATCGTAAAGGGAGATAAGCTCGATATTAATTTTAATAAGCTGGAGATTTTCTGTCACTAGCCCCGTTAAAGTGGCTAGTATTTGATATTCCAACATAGCCTCTTCAGATTTTAAAGTTGCTAATTCACCACTTAATTTTCCGACCACATTAAGTTCCATAAAGACTGTCGAACCTTTAGAAGATATTTCAATAACGGTTCCCAGTACTTGATTTTTGTATGAGGCTTTTATAGGTATTGTATAACGGTCATCTTTTATACAAATCATGAATTCCTGAATATATTTTCTATTTACGCTGCTATTTAAGAATTTATTTAAACGATCTTTTATTTTTTGTTCAGTAGTTGTGATATGGCCTCGAATACGTTTAAGTTCTTTGCTGGCGGACGAGTCAACCTGATTGTTTTTTATCGATAAATTAATTTCCTCCTCAATCTCCATGAATTCTGTCATGGAATTAGCATAGGACGCTAATGTAGGTGCAGAAAATTCTTTATTGGCCATGAAATGTTTAATTTTTCGGCATCCTCGTAAAAAGTCGGAAATACTTAAAAGCTCTGCTGGATCTAAAATGATGCCTTTTTCTAATTTTGCGATAATGTGTTCAATGTTAAAAACACCTATAAATGGTACGTTTCCTCCTGCATCAAGAATAACCCGTGCTTCAGATGTTTCGGTTAAGCGCTGCTTGACAATTTTTAAGTTAGAGCTAGGCAGTAATTTATCAATTAGTTGTTTGCCTAATCCACTAATGCAATAATTTTTTACGATCTCTTTTAATTCGTTGAATTGTAATTTTTCAAAAGTATTTTTATTCATGTATTTACTCTCCTCAATGTGATTAATTTATCAGCAATGAAGATACCTAACGGCAGGATTTCAATGAGTTGTTAACAAATAAAAAAAGCTGAGGTAGATACCTCAGCTCAGTTTGTCGACAAAAGGGGTTCGGAATGGTCACATTCCGAACCCCTTTTAATGATTTTCTTAAGTTTTTCCCTATTTTGAGGTATTTTGACCTCTTCTTAATCTCATCTACTAGGCCATTTCTGG
>NZ_JARGEJ010000190.1:0-506 GCF_029211245.1 Robertmurraya sp. DFI.2.37
ACGGGAACTTACCTCTTCTGAAGTGATTGAAAGGCAAGAAGCTAGAATTAAGCTACTGGAGGGGCAAGTAGAGTTATTAAAAAAGCTCGAAGTGACAGAAAGGAGGCTGCTAAACGCAAGCGAAAACTTAGAACCGAGTAGAGTATTTCAATTGATTTCTGAGACCATTGAACAAAGTGGTTTTAAGCGTATGACCAAGTATTTTTGTGATCTTTTAGAGGTTTCTCGTTCTGGATACTACAGCTTCCTTAAAGCATCTACTGTCCGTGAAGCCAGAGAACAATTGGACTTTGAAGCGAAAGGAATCATACTAAAGGCCTTTAATCGACGGGGATATAAGAAAGGGTCCCGATCCATCAAAATGATTTTGGAGAATGACTATAACATCATATTTAGTCGTAAAAAGATACAAAGAATCATGAGGAAATACGGAATAGTCTGTCCTCATAGAAAGGCAAATCCTTATAAAAAAATCGCTAAAGCAACAAAGGAGCATCAAGTCGTAG
>NZ_JARGEJ010000191.1:0-504 GCF_029211245.1 Robertmurraya sp. DFI.2.37
TCATATAATACACATTTAAAGTTTAGATATGGCGAACTTAAGAAATTATTTGTTACGTTGTTCTCTTTCAGTTAGATTTCTTTTAATTTTCTTTTGATAGCCCCGATAACATATCCTTTGGGGTTTTCTGCCAGTCGTGCGCCTTTTTTCAATTCTCCCAGGAACCCCATGAAATTGGGGATGCGGTTTTGCCCCTCGATAAGGGTTTTCTTGTTCTTGTTGACTTCATCAGACTTGAAGTCAAAGGAGAATTTGAGGTAGTCATATACGTTGTTCTCCAGCTGGAGCCGTGCCGTAACTTTAGCCATGCGCGCTTGTTCCTGTAGTGCAGGGTCTTCTCTGTCTTCAAAGAATACAGGGAATAGGGTCCAGCCAATGACCTTCTTTCCTTCCTTTTCCTCCTTAGCAACAAAGGAGTATGGAGAGGATTCATCAAGTTCTTTTTTAGCTGCATCGATAACATATCTCTTGAAATCATTAACTCTTTCGTATTTTCCTTGCAAG
>NZ_JARGEJ010000192.1:0-502 GCF_029211245.1 Robertmurraya sp. DFI.2.37
CTGTTCTTGCCAATGACGAAGTGGTGGATGGCGTTTCGGAACGCGGCGGTTTCCCCGTCGTTCAGAAAAAAATGCGCCAATGGTGTTTACGCGTATCGGCTTACGCACAACGGCTGCTGGACGGACTGGACACTGTGGACTGGACTGATTCACTGAAAGAAACACAGCGTAACTGGATTGGACGCTCGGAAGGTACGGAAGTACAATTCAAAGTGAAAGACAGTGATATTGAATTCACTATCTTTACTACCCGTGCAGATACCATGTTCGGTGTAACCTTCATGGTACTGGCGCCCGAAAGCGAACTGGTTCCCCAACTTACTACTGAAGCACAGAAAGCCGAAGTGGAAGCCTATCTGGACCGCACCAAGAAACGTACGGAACGTGAACGTATCGCCGACCGCCGCGTAACCGGTGTATTCAGTGGCTCATACGCCATCAATCCGTTTACCGGCGAGGCTGTTCCCGTATGGATCAGTGATTACGTATTGGCAGGTTATGG
>NZ_JARGEJ010000193.1:0-502 GCF_029211245.1 Robertmurraya sp. DFI.2.37
TATGGCCGCCGCATACAGTGCTGCCGATTTAATAATCAGCCGTGCCGGAGCAGGTTCCATCTCCGAGTTCTGTTTGTTGCAGAAACCCGTCATTCTGGTTCCGTCACCTAATGTGGCCGAAGATCATCAGACCAAAAACGCACTGGCGCTGGTCAATAAAAACGCAGCACTCTATATCAAGGACGCCGCTGCCAAAGAAGCTCTGCTGGACAAAGCGGTTGAAACCGTGAAACAGCCGGAAACATTGAAAAGTTTAAGTACAAATATTGCTAAATTAGCCTTTACCGACTCAGCCAACGTTATTGCCCGGGAGGTATTCAAACTGGCTGATAAATACAGAAAAGAAAATGGACGTTAACACATTAAAATCAGTTTATTTCATCGGTGCCGGAGGTATCGGCATGAGCGCATTGGTACGCTACTTCCTGTCAAAAGGCAAGAAGGTAGGCGGATATGACCGTACGCCCAGTGAACTGACAGAAAAGCTGATAGAAGAAGGAGC
>NZ_JARGEJ010000194.1:0-499 GCF_029211245.1 Robertmurraya sp. DFI.2.37
ACCCGAAGTCGGTGGGGTAACCTTTTGGAGCCAGCCGCCTAAGGTGGGACAGATGATTGGGGTGAAGTCGTAACAAGGTAGCCGTATCGGAAGGTGCGGCTGGATCACCTCCTTTCTAAGGAATATGGAGACTTAGATGTCTCATAAATCGAAAAGTTGATGAAGCTATTTTGCCAAGTCAAAATAGCCGTATGATTTGTTTAGTTTTGAGAGTGCAATCTCTCAAAACCGTAACCTTTGGTTACCGTTTGTACCTTGAAAACTAGATAATGAAGAAGAACCAAGAAATTACCGAGTAATCGCCATTTTAGTTTTTCTCTCTATCGATTTATTCATAGAGTAAAGTAAACCGTGAGGGTTTCAAGAAATCAAACAAAGTTGTGTTGGTGTATTGAAAACCGAACAAGAGGGTTTCGAGAAGCAAGCAGATCAAGGAAGCGACCGAACGAGCACCGGAGCGTACATAATAGGTACGTGAGGAGTGTAGTGAGGGAGCTGA
>NZ_JARGEJ010000195.1:0-499 GCF_029211245.1 Robertmurraya sp. DFI.2.37
GTGACTCCTACGATTTTATCATTTGTTTGGGCCAGTTCCAATAGGGTATTTCCAAAAACATCCTGAAACAAAGGGGGCATTCCTTTGGTATCGACAACGATACTCTCTCCGGTTTCGTTGTCGAATATGCCCGGAGCATGCCAGATGGTGGCAGCTTTTTCTGCCGGACCGAAACCTTTTCCTTTGGTGGTATGTATATGGAGCAGTTTAGGTCCTTGCATATCTTTAATCTCTTTTAATACACGTGCCAAATTGTTGACATCGTGTCCATCAATAGGCCCGAAATAACGGATATTCATGCCTTCAAATACGTTTTGCTGTTGTACCAGCATGGATTTCAGGCTGTTGTTAAATCGTATCAGGCTTTTCCGGCGTTCTTCGTTCAGGATACCCCATCGATGGAACATTTGTGATATTTTATAGCGTATCCGGTTGTATCCTTCAGACATTTGCAGGTTCAACAGATATTGTTTCATGCCTCCTACACTACGGTCTATAG
>NZ_JARGEJ010000196.1:0-498 GCF_029211245.1 Robertmurraya sp. DFI.2.37
CGGACAGAAGATGGGCATTTCCATTAAGTTGAGTCCGAATAGACAAATGATTCGGACAGAAGATGGGTTTTTTCATTAAGCTAAGTCCGAATAGACGAATGATTCGGACAGAAGATGGGCATTTCCAACAAGCTGAGTCCGAATAGGTCAATGATTCGGACAGAAGCCAGACTTTCCAACAAGCTCAGTCCGAATAGCCTGATTATTCGTCGTCAAGACTGTTTTTCCAGCAAGCCCAGTCCGAATAAATCAATCATTCTTTCTGTCGGTTTCTCCTGCATTCATTATTGCGGGGAATTTTGCGGTTGATGGCGGTTTTTCTCCATAAAATGACTATTTGTTCAAAAAAGGAAGAGGAGAAATCAGTTATTTTATTATGGTACCTATAGTTAGGACACTTGAAAAAGAGTGTTTTATCTATAGGTATTTTTTTATATACTTAAACTTACTAAATAGGAACTAGGGGACAACATGAGTAAAATAACATTTTCAACTACA
>NZ_JARGEJ010000197.1:0-496 GCF_029211245.1 Robertmurraya sp. DFI.2.37
TATATTGTGGCTACTTATATGTATAAGCGTTGGTTTGCTTCTGTAGTCTTCCAACTTGTGCTGAAATAGTTTTAAAAAGTATATAAAAGCGTACAGGGTGTCCATTTTCGGACACCCTGTTTTGTTTATATCTTGTTGATTTTCAGTGATAAATGTTGCTGGCATGAATATTGCTTTAAAAATAATGGCTAAACGTTGCAACGTTTGGCATAGAAATAACGTCTAATGAATAAAACAAAAATAGTATGAGAAAATTAGTATCAACTTTAATGGCGGTGACCCTTATGTTAGTGTCTGCCACAGCATGTGCAGAGAGAATAACTCCTAGTAAGAACTATGTTACCAAAAAAGTGAATGTGGGTAGTTTTAATGCTATCTCTACCAGTTCTTCGGTGGATGTAATCTATACTCAAAGTTCCGGTGGACAGGATGTGGAAATATATGCTCCGGACAATTTGGTGGACTATATTGATGTCCGTGTAGAGGGTGGAGTACT
>NZ_JARGEJ010000198.1:0-495 GCF_029211245.1 Robertmurraya sp. DFI.2.37
TTCGGCTTGCAGAAAGGAGTGTTGAGAATCTGATTCTTCATTTAATTAAGCAAAAGTATGGAAATACATATTGGAGACCGCGTAGCCGATGTGACGTTGGTGAGCAAGGAAGGAAACAAGGTACAGTTTATGATTGACGGAAAACCGTATGATGTGGATATCGTTATGGCCGAGAACGGAAGCTGTTCCATCCTGCACGATGGCAATTCCTTCAATGCCGAACTGATCCGTGGGGAGGGTGGAAAGAGTTATGATGTGAATATGTTCTACCGTTCCTATCATGTGGACATAGTGGACACCCAGACCAAGTATCTGCGTATGAAAAAGGGCGGCGAGGAGAGACAGGATGACAAGATTGTAGCTCCCATGCCCGGAAAGGTTGTGAAAATTCCCGTCCGGAAAGGAGACCGTCTGTCATCCGGGGATATTGTGGTAGTGCTGGAGGCCATGAAGATGCAGAGCAACTACAAAGTGACCTCGGACTGCACGGTAAGG
>NZ_JARGEJ010000199.1:0-492 GCF_029211245.1 Robertmurraya sp. DFI.2.37
GGGCGGGCATTATTTGATTCTACCATACCTCCGCTGCTTAACTTGGAATTCTTTAATTCGGGCAAGCGTTCTTTGCTGCCGATACTCAGGTTCAACCATCGGTAACTGAGGTCTGCATAGGCTTGTTGGATGATGAAGGAGGAGGTGAAATTGTAGGCGGTTGCCAAATCCAGTCCTGCACTGAAGCCGAAATGTTGGTTTAATGGCATTGTATGTGCAATCCCTGCCCGTAAATAACCATTTTCGGTATTGGCAGAAGATAAACCTTGCCTGTTGGCAGTAAGCCACATCGGCGCGTAGGTTCCTTTACCCGATGTTCCTCCCATCTCAACGGTATATTCTGTTTTGACAGGGAGTTGGGCATTGGTGTGCTGCGTAATAGATATTAACAGAAATTGTAATAAGAATAGTTGTATTTTCTTCATTTAGTTTATGTATTTGGGTGTAGATGTGTTAATAACACTTCTACAAAATATCATGGCATATGAAGTG